>JBGTCM010000057.1:0-6378 GCA_041748795.1 Pyrinomonadaceae bacterium | reverse complement strand
CGCATTTGCGGCGTGGAGAGCGCGTCACAGTTCCCATGGCATGTTGCCATTGGCGATGGTGATCGCGGTGCTGGTAGTCAACATGAGCGGTGTTTGGCTTTTCAACAAGCTTCATTGGATAGTCATGGCTTACGCGCTGGCCGCCGCTTATTACCCAGTAGGACAGTCATTCCTGCCTGTCAAAGCTGCGGTACCACGTGGTATTGGCGATGAACTGCTGGTGCCTGGATCGTAATTTCTTATGAGAGTCCGACAGACAGGAATGTCTGTCCTACCTTGAATGCTTATTACCTTTTCCGGATTAGACGGCTCGGGCAAGTCAACGCTGGTCGAGTACCTGAAAGAGAGCCTGGAACAAGACGACCGGAAAGTCGCCGTCTCGCATATGAATTACGACGTCGGCGTGTATGCACTGCTGAGGTCGCTCCTTAATAAAACTGCAAAAGAGCATGACCATGCGCCCCGCGATCGGGCCTTCGAAAATAAATTCAAAACAAGAGCCGCGAAGCTCCGTTACCTGCTGGTTTGGAATAAAGGCCTGCGACTTCTGATCTACCCGCTTGATGTGCTCATGTTTCTCGGCTACCGGTTTTACGTGGAAAGGATGAACGACCAGGTCCTGATAATGGACCGCTATTTCTACGACACGCTGGTCGACATCACCGGAGCCCGCCGGACCCTGCAGACACGATTCCTTTCCTGGCTTACCCCAACACCAAATCTATCGATCTATCTGGACTGTAATCCGGAAAGGGCATTTGGGCGAAAAAACGAATACTCAATCGACTATCTCAAAGGCCGCCGGCTCTCTTACCTCAAACTGTTCTCGGACTTGCCGAGGATGTTGGTTGTGTCGACTGACCAGGATCTCGATACGACACAGATTAATTTGGCCAGTGCCGTTAAAGAACGAATGGTGGGCCATTGACGATGACACAGCGACAGTCGTACGGCCCGATCATCTTGCGATTGATGCTGAATGGGACGCTTGAACCCCTCGACAGCCGCACCATGCTCTGGGGCGAGTTGCTTCATGTGGCAACCCAGAATGGAGTGCTGATTCGAGTTGTGGATCAACTTCAAGTGATCGGCCTGGAACCGCGCCACTTTTTCTATGCGGCTGTACAGGAACTGCGCGCACGAAACCAAAGGAAGCTTTCGCTGATGTCGCGAATTAGCGAGCGATGTGTCGATGCCAACATCGATTTCATCTTCGCAAAGGCATTTCAAAACTATCCGGACATGGGCGGAGACATTGACCTCTATGTCAACCCCCGCTCAATTGATGTGGACGCCGCGATTCTCGCGGGCCTGAAGGCAACACCGGTGAAAAGAAATCTACGCAACCGCATCGAGGGGAGCGCGACCTACCGCCTCGCCGGCTGCGACTCTCTGCTCGACATCCATCATGGGCGCTTAGGAATGCTCGGGGAACACAAACTTTACGTGAGTCAAATAATCAGGAATGCCACAGAAATAACGGTTGATGGTGACAACTTTCTAACTCCATCACCAGAGGATCAGTTGATTCTCCAGGCGCTGCAGAAAGTTCAAAGAAGTTACCTGCGATTGTCCGACATTCTCACCACCATTAACTTGGTTCGTGGCGAAAGGTTGGATTGGAATTACGTCCTCAACACGGTAAAGGACCTGAATATTCTCTATGGCCTTAGCTGCTATCTCAACTTTGTGAACCGCGTTCATCGCGAAGCATTCAAGGAAAACCTTCTGCGTCCTTTCCTGCAGAGGTCGTTGATTTCAAAGAAAACCGAATTGATCGAATTCAAGGACGGGTTTTACAGGTTTCCGCGAGTCAAAGTCGGCAGCCGTGGTTACGCAAACAAATTCTGTTCGGCACTTCTTTCGGAAAACTGGAGCGTAGCAAGCAGGCTTTCACTGTTGCCTGTGTTGGCGCTGAGTACCGCGGTGCGGAAATTAAGGACGACATCATGACGCTCTCAGCGCCAAAGGCGCGAAATGTAATAGCCTGGGCCAGCGGCCCAGGTGGGCGAGGTCACCACTTCGCAGCGCTGAAGGCGCGAAATGTGGTGAGCGGCGGGGCTTTCCTTACGGTTCTGATTTCGCGCCTTCAGCGCTACCCAAAATTCCAGGGATTCCCCCTGGGGCGGTGCCCCAGGCTATTACATTTCGCGCCTTTGGCGCTAAGAGCACGATTAACCCCATGAATCGAAGTGACGTCATATTGCTTGAACCGTCTGCGCCCGACGAGTTATTCCAGTCAAGCGGACGAACCCTCTCGCGAGGGAAGATACTCCTCGCCCTCGGATTGATAACGCTGGTCGCGTTATCACTCATGGCCCATTACCTGACACCCGCGGCGTGGAACGTAGCAGCAACTCGGACGGTGCAGTCGTTAAACCTGCCAGGACTTCAGGAGCTAATGCGTCTGGTTTCGGGATTCGGCAATGCACCGAAGATCATCATCATTACAGCAATTGTCCTTTTGGCGTGTAACAAAGCCGGCGAAGCGTTCTGGTTAAGTTTCAGCGGTTTGGGTGGATGGTTTGTAGCCATGCAGCTTAAACACCTGTTTGCTAACCCACGTCCGACTGCCGACGTCGTGGACGTTTTCCACCAGTGGAACAACGGGAGTTTCCCATCGGGCCACCTGGTCTTCTACATCTGCTTTTTCGGTTTCATATTTTTTGTCGCCCGCGAACAGCTCACACGCGGTTCTATGCTCCGGCGTGGGGTGCTCACACTGACCGCTGTATTAATAGCGCTGGTGGGATTTTCGCGTGTGTTCCTCGGCGAACACTGGGTAAGTGACCTGCCTGGTTCTTACGTGCTTGGCGCCCTCTGGCTAGCCCTTTCGCTAAAACTTTACCGAGCATGGAGACGCGCTCGCAGACGGCCACACGACTGGTTTCTACCCTATCGAGCAACAGGATGATCGGACGCGCTACCTTAAAAAGGACTTTCAAACAGACAACTGGATGGGCCACGTTTTTGGCGCAGCCATTCAGCGAAAGTCTGAATGGCCGCCGCGCGTGCATCTTCTATTACCATCGAGTAACAGATTTAGGCTTTCGCGATCCTCAAATTGATGATTGGAACGTCACGCCGAAACTTTTTGAAAGCCAGATCGCGAAGCTCGCTGAATTCACAGAGATTGTTCCATTAATCGATTTACGAAATCGATTGGCTGCTCGCACAGCAAACGCAAAACCCCTGGTCTCTCTGACGTTCGACGATGGTTACGCCAACTTCTATTCCCAGGTGCTTCCTATTCTAAAACGATATCAGGCGCCCGCTACCGCATTCGTCGTCACCGGTTCAGTTGGAAGTCCGCAACCAATGCCGTTTGATCACTGGGCGACGCGAAACTCCAGTCGCGTGCCGGCTGAATCATGGCGGCCACTAAACTGGTCTGAATTGGAAAACTGTGTGGCCTCAGGCCTGGTCACAATCGGGGCACATTCACATAGACACCTTCGCGGCAGCCAGTGCACACCCGGTCAAATGTCAGACGAGGCCGGCGAGTCGCGAGCTCTGCTTCTCAGTCGATTGGGCGACGCCCACGCGACTCAGTACGCTTACCCTTACGGAAACACCAGGCTGGGCGACGTGTCCGTCCATTACGTTAATGCTGTTAAAGCAGCTGGATATAAGCTTGCAGTCACTACCGATCTCGGTTTAGCGGAAGCGCAGAACGATCCTTTCTGCCTGCCACGACTGGAAGCACACATGACTGACTCTCCGGGCGTTCTGAAAGCAAAAGCCCTCGGCTCAATCGCCCCCTTAAGATTGACCGATCATTTCCGAGGCATCTACCGCGCGTGACTAACCTCCGTGGAGTGCGCCGCCTTGTCGGCGCTTTGGCCTGCGGCGGCTTGGCGCCGCGATCTCCCAGGAGATTCAACGTTAATTTCATACTCGACCCAAGCCTAACGAAAGCTGCGACAAGTCGCAGCGGGCCAAAGCGCCGACAACCGGGGTCCCCAGCGCGGCAGCCGCGTTGGGGTGGTCGTGGCGGCGCACTCCAAGGACGGGCGCGTGAAAACTAAAGAACGGATATTGATCCTGGACGGACATACGAACCAGGCGCTGGCGTGTGTTCGTTCCTTGGGAAAGGCCGGCTACGACGTGCTGGTGGCCAGTCATCAACGCTTCCCTCTCAGCTCATGGTCTCGCTACTGCTCCGGCACTTTTCTACTCGATGAACAAACTACCGCCGCGTTTGCTGCTATGCGTGATTGGGCCACACGCGAAGGCGTGCAAATCGTTTTACCACTAACCGAACGTTCATGTGTGTTGTGCAACGTCGATCGCACCCACTGGGAAGGTGCAGGAATCATCCTCGGTTGTGGCTCGGACGAAATACTGCAAAGCGCGTTTGATAAAGCCGTGACGCTGCAACGTGCCGAGGCAACCGGAGTTCGAATTCCACCAACTTTTATTCCAGCGTCGCTCGACGACTGTCTATCGGTAGCCGACGAGGTTGGCTATCCCTGTGTGATCAAGCCTCGCTGGAGCAATGCCTGGAACGGGACACGTTTCATGCCTACGCAAAGCCCCATCTACGCAAAGGACCGCGAACAATTAGTAAGTGCTATTGCTGGTCTGAATAAGGAAATGCCCTGGCCCCTGATTCAGTCTTTTGTTCCCGGACGCGGCAAGGGCGTCTTTGCGCTCTGCGATCAGGGCGAAGTAGTGGCTTGGTTTGCCCATGAGCGTTTACGCGATACACGTCCTACCGGCTCCAGCAGCAGTTTGCGACGTTCGGTGCGATTGGAGCCTCGCCTTCGTGAACCGGCAGAGCGACTCCTCTCCGATTTGAAATGGCATGGCCCGGCGATGGTCGAGTTTAAGGACGACGAGGAGAGTCAACCATGCTTAATGGAAGTTAATGGACGCTTCTGGGGATCGCTGCAACTAGCCATCGACTCGGGGGTAGATTTTCCTCGCTTGTGGGTGTCGATCCTCAAAGGCGAACGGCTCCAGCCCTCCTCCGGTTTCGAAGAAGGAGTGACGCTGCGCTGGTTTTGGGGTGACGTAAAGCGTTTCTTCTTCATTATGCGAGGCGCGCCATCCGGTTATCCCAGTGACTTCCCTCCAATTCGTCAGGGAATCAAGGATCTGCTCGGCCGGCAACCGCAAGGAACACGACTAGAGATGTTGCGTGCGCATGATCCATTGCCGGCGATAGGAGAACTTGTCGGTGGCGTCAGAGAACTAGTTACGTGGCGAGACCGCTCTCTTGCCGCCACCAACGGAGCGAATTCTCAAATCAATCTCATTGGATCAAATGGGTCGAAGCCTGTTAGCAGAGTCTCAAACGGAAACGGCTTGCCAAACGAGGTCGTGATTCGCGAAGCGACGAGGGAGGAATTGCCGCGATGGGACGAAATGGTCACGCGCTTCGAAAATTATCGCGTCTCACACAAGTTGGCCTGGATGCGCTCGCTGCAGGATTCAGTAAAAGGCTATCCGCTTTACCTGGTTTATGAAAAGAACAAGAAAGTCGTCGGCTGCCTGCCCGGATTTCTTACCAACATTGGGCCGCTGCGTCTGTTCGGGTCTCCGCTTCAAGGCTGGCAGACCGTCAGCATGGGACCAGTGTTTGATAAAAACGCAGTGACGACCGAAGAGCTTGTAACGCCGCTCATCAATTATCTCGAGACCAAATACGGCGTTCATCACGTCGAAATAATCAGCAGCGATCTCGATCAGGAGGTACTGGAAGACCTGCGTTTCCGGAACGAATCGCTTCCCACTTATCGCGCGGAACTCTTTCCGGGTCACGAAGAGCGCGCAATGCGTTTACTTAAAGACAGCGCCCGCCGCAATGTGCGCCGCGGTATCAAGTTAGGTCTGGTCGTAAAGTTCGAAGAAGACGAAAGCTTCGTGGATGAACACTACGACCAACTGCGGGAAGTATTTGCTCGTGGCGGCAACAGCATGCCATTTGGAAAAAAACGCGCTCTCGATTTCTTTCGTCACATGAAAGCCGGGGGAAACCTGATTGCGGTTTCCGTTTACCTGCCGGACGGCGGACCCAACATTGCAACCGGAATGTTCACCATTGAAGGCAAAGAGCTGCTGCTGTGGATGTGGACTCACCGCACTGAACATCGCTGGTACAGGCCCACTGAATTAATGACCTGGAGCGTGATGCAAAAGGCAATGGAAATGGGCTGCGATACGTTTGACTTCATGGGCCGCGGCGAATTCAAGACGAAGTTTGGGGCACAACTGGACATGAGCAAACACAGGTGGTCATGGAGCCGCTACGAATGGCTGGCAACAACGCGCACGCTGGCCGGCCGTGGCTACAAGTGGCAACAGGCGATGCGAGGAAGAATGATTCGGCGAATTCTATTCAACGGTCAGAACGGCCACGAATCGGAGACTCAG
>JBGTCM010000056.1:0-4235 GCA_041748795.1 Pyrinomonadaceae bacterium | reverse complement strand
CACCTTCCTCTTTCGCTCCCAGTCGTAAGATGGCGCGTTGCGATTGCTGGTTCAAAGCGTCGGTCACCAAAGCGACGCGAATACAATTCCAGTGCTCAAAGGCGTGAGTTAGAAGCAAGAGCTTGGCTTCGGTATTTACTTGCGTGCGTTGGACACTGGCCGCCAACCAGGTGTAACCGACTTCGACAGTTCGGTACTCATGTTCGATGAAATAAAACCGCGTGGTGCCGACCACCTGCTCCGTCGACTTACGAATGATCACGAACGGAAGTTCACGCCCCTGCTTTTGCGCATCCAGAGCTGCGGCGATGTACGTGGCCATGGTGTCGCGGCAGGGGACAATGGTGACGGTGGAGTTCCATAACTCGCCATCGGCCGCTGCAACGTTCAGCGATTCTTCGTGAGCCGATGACAACGGCTCGAGACGTACGTACTCACCTTCGAGAGTAACTGGAGTGACTTCCATCCTGGTTTTAGATGAGCCGCGGCTTTGAACCAAAAAGTAATTTATCAACCGGATCGGAAAACTGCTGGGCAATGGAATATCAAAAGCGCAACTTTCCATGCCCCATCTTCGCAACCGTTGAGATAGAGCACTTGTACGCGCGGACAAGTTCGCTCTCTAAACGGTCGCTGGATAATTTTCGTCAGCCGTTTGATCTTGAACTCAGGTGCACGATGGAACCCACGAGCACGGCTGCACCAAACAAAAGAGTGATCAGCGACGCTGCCAGCAGCTTATTACCCAGCAGGGAACGTGACTTGAGCTTTAATTCACCCTGGACGACGTAAGAACTTGAAAGAATCATAATCACGGCCCACGCCATGAGCGCGAGAGAAAATTCGCGCGAGCCTTTGCTGTAAGGCATGGCCAGCATCGGCGCGATCAATAGAGAAGCTGTGTAAACAGAGACGCGTTTCGTTCGACCGGACCACACAACTTATTCGCCCTTCTTACGAGCGCCAAAGAAGCCTGGACCTATCTCACTTGCTGACACAGAACAGGCACAGGAGATTCATCGTCATTCATTCCCTGAATCTTTGCTCTGCCCGCGAGACTTCATCGTCACGCCAAAGATTGCGCCGGCGACAAAACCGATCGAAGAAAATAATAGTGAGCTGGCACCTTGTTTTGGCGTCTTCGGCAGAATGCTGTCCGACCCAGTGGAACCGGAACTGCTCTTGGGCGATTTTCCCAGCTCCTGCTTTAGCCGGGCTATGTCAGCTTCGTAGTACGTTATGTTGTGTTCCGTCTCCAGTAAATCTTCTGCGAAGTGTTCTCGCTCAGTTTCGTGTTTAGTAGTCATCGCACTGAGTTCTTTGAGGTATGACTTCAGTCCAGTTAGCTTTTGTTCATTTGTGTGCAACTGTCGTTCAAGCGTTGCGCGGTCGGGTTTCATGATCATTACTCCTTTTCGAGGTCGATAACATGCGAGGGCTGAAGTCTCATTCTGAGCGAGAAATATGGCTGTCGGCAAGTGTTTGGTGAGAGGTTAACGCTAGTCGGGTGTGCAGTATTCGGGGAAGCGGATTAAAGATTTCGCCTGGGTCTCAGCGCCAAAGGCGCGAAATGCAATAGCCTGGGGCAACGCCCCAGGAAATGAATTCTAAAATCTCAAGCGCTGAAGGCGCGAAATAGGATTTGAAGCCGAGACCTGCAGTGATTGAGGCGTCAACGATTGTTTCGCGCCTTCAGCGCTAAAAGCGTTAATGGAGATCACCTGGGCCGTTGGCCCAGGCTATTACATTCCGCACCCTCGGTGCTAAAACCCAGCTCATGGGCCACGATGTCCGACAACTTTAGTTTGTCGCTCTTAGGCGTAGGGGTCCTTGAGATTCACGAGCGCCCTACCTCAACACGACAGACTGAAGTGTGTCGGACATTCGCTAGATAAGACTTTCTTCTGCGGGCGTCTCGGCTTCATTCAAGACACTGATAAACCGATCGTAATCAGTAAAATCTTCAATCACATGTTTTGCTCCGGCCTGATGCAACATAGTTGCTGCTTGTCCGGATCCAATACCCAGAAAAGCAAAACCCAAACGACGAGCCGTGCGGACATCCCACAGACCATCACCAATGCTGACAATCTTTTCAAAGCTGCTCTCCCCATGCGCCTCCAAAGATTGTGAGACTGCCGACTCCAGGATTTCTTCTCTCGATAACCCATCTTCCGCGTACGCTGCGGGCGCACCTTCGATATCAAGGCTGGCTGCACTCAACTTCAGTAAAGCCGATGCGCGCCAACAGCCGGTAGCAATAGCAATGGCCCAATCAGGTTCTTGCTGCAATCTATCGAGGGCAAAAGCTGCACCGGCAATTTCGGCAAAGCCTGAAGAATTAGACTTGTACTGCTCATTCAGCAGAGTTACGAAGGAGTTTTTGAATTTGCCTAACTCAGGTTCTCGAGGGTCGCGACCAAATTGCTGTTGAAAGACATGGGCCATGATTCCTGAGTCTGTCGTATGAGGATAGCTTGCCCAGTCGGTATTGATGTTTGTGATGGCATGAGCTTCAGCGAGGGCCTGGACGAAGCATTGATCATCAACGCTGTTGGTATTCGTCAGTGTGCCGTCGATGTCGAAGATTGCCAGTTTCATGTTTCGTTTCGCTTCACGTGTGCAGAGTAACCTTCAGGTCGCTGCGCTGTGTTCATGTACTACGGTTGATCTCATCAACGCTGAGCCGTTTTGTTCGGGACCACGCAAGCTGGGGCGTGCACTCTAAACACCTCCAGCGGGAGTATTCCGCCGCTGCCACTCCCAAACCAATCCGTCCTCCGAGTGTTCAACGCTACTCACTAAATGAAACTGGAGCTTTTTTAAGATTGAAGTTGAAGCACTCTCTTCCGGCAGGGTTTGCGCGGCCACTGAAACGGCGGGGATTTGATCCAGGGCCAGACGAACGAGTTCAGACGCCATTTGGGTTGCGATTCCTCGGGACTCGTGTTCAGGAAACGTGAAGTATGCGATCTCGACGCGATTGTTTTGAGGAGGCGACTTGAAGCCACATGTACCAACGCAGGCGCCGTCTTCGAATGCGAGATACCCGAGCCAGGGCGGCTCATACCCGACACGCTGATACAATTCGACCGTGGCGTCAACTACCGTCGCTGCCCAGGGTGAAGCGCACGCCATTGGTTTCCCCAACTCTCCGTTTTGAGTAATGGCAACCAGTTCCAATTGCATAGCTTCAACGTAACCAGTTTGATTGCAATCCTTATTCACTCGGGGGTTCGGACATCTTCCTGGCTTGGTCCGGGGTGGATCGCCTTCACCATCTGGACACAGGCTATCTCCACACCGGTGGATAATCGGTACCTGGACTCTTCCTTCCCCACATACCCGGCCCGCTTGTAGAAGGGAACCGCATTCAAGGAGGCGTTCAGACGAAGTGCTTCCAACCCGAGAGCGCGCCCTAGCTCCTCCAACTTCCGCAACAAGCTCAGCCCGATGCCCCGCCCTCCTGACTTCGGACTCACGTAGACGGCCTCGACCTCAGTGGTGCTCTGGTTTAGTATGCCAAAGCCCACAATCACACCGTCCTCCTCCGCTACAAAGAACTCTTTGCTGCGAATCGATTCCTCATAGCTCTCGGGTTTCTTTGGCGCTGCCCACGCCTGAATCTCTTCAGTTGTATACAACGCTGTGCGGATCCCGCGTACGGCGTCGACGTGTACGCTCATGATGGAATGGCAGTCCTCTAGCCGCGCTGGACGAATGTTAATCATCACTACAGCTTTGAATGAAACGTCAGCGGCCACACCTGATGAAAGCGCGATACGATCAACGAAACAACACTAAATTGCACTAAAGCGTTTCGTGTTCGTTCGTGTGATTCGTGGATTGCTCTAATCCTTCGACCTCGGGCAGTGAACACAACTAGTCTCACTCCGCTTTTCGTTCAAGCGTCCTCACGTCGCGTATTGCTCTGCACCCATGAAATGCAGCGACACGTAAGTCTCATCTCCTATGACCCAGCTATCGTGGGCCACGGGTGGAATGTAGAACAGGGTTCCCGCCGATAGCTCCAGCTGCCTCCCATCACTCATCGCAGCTATGGCGCGTCCCGATAGTACCAGACCGACGTGTTCCACTTCGCAGAAGGGCGTGCCGGCGAGCGGGCTTACGTGCGTTGACCATTTCCACCCCGGCTCATAGCTGGCCCTTCCCAGCGTCATCCCGCCAATTCGCACGATCTCCAACTTACCCTTTTCAAAAGAGCGCGTCTCATC
>JBGTCM010000055.1:0-3141 GCA_041748795.1 Pyrinomonadaceae bacterium | reverse complement strand
CAGCAAATCCCCGGCAAGTTCGATTGCGTCCTGTGTCTTTAACAGAAACTCCTGGGTCGGAAAAGGAATCTTAATGTCGCGCTCGCGGAAGAGCCTTTCGATGCGGTAGTTGATGTCGCTTCTAATCTGCGGATGCCGGCTGGGATGCCGCGTCCACACGAGCAGGCGAAAGTCGAGTGAATAGCCACCGAAGCTTAGGAACTGCACCTTAGGTGGAGGATCACTTAGCACTCGATCTATTCCCTCGGCTGCCAACAGCAGGGTTTCAGTGACAAATCCAATATCTGAACCCATAGCAACGCTGATGGGAATGGGGATTCGCGCGCGCGGGTCGCCGTAGGACCAGTTAACCACGCGCTGGCTGACGAGTTTTGAATTGGGCACGATGATCGCGATGCGATCGTTTGTGATGACGGTGGTGGTACGCAGGTTGATGCTCTGCACGTCTCCTTCATCCTCGCCAATCGTTACGCGATCGCCCACGCGAACGGGACGTTCGAAAAGCAATATGAAACCGGAAGCGATATCGGCGGCGATGTATTGCAAACCAAAGCCAATGCCTACTGAGAGCGCGGTGAAGAGCACGGCCAGGGTCGTGAGGTCGACCTTCAGGGCGATTTGCAGAAAGAGCATGATCCCGAGCGTGGTGACCACATACTTTGTCAGACGTCCTATTGTGTATGCGATTCCCGGATCGATGTTGGCGCGTCTGGCGATTCGCCGTTCGAACATCCCGCTTAACCAGCGCGACACGATGATTGCCAAAGTGAGGATGACAAGACCTTGAACTAGAGTGGCTAGTGAAACCTCAATCCGACCGAAAGTGAGACTCTGATTGATGTAGCGCCACATTCTTCTAAACGGTCCTTCTGCATCCTGCCAGAGCAGGACCGCAGCACAGGACTGGAGCTTGATGAACAGTTGCATGGACAACTTAGACAGCGTTTTCTAAAAGATTTACTTGGACGCGCAATAATATCATGTTGGACCGTGGTCATTGCCCAGGCTCAACCACGAGACAGAGCAACCGCTTTCGAAGGACCCTTGGCACCCAGCTGCAACGCTTCTTTCAGTTGGTAAATGAATAACGGTGGAACCTGCAGAGGTTTTAAAAAGAATGGCGGAGGGGACAGGACTCGAACCTGCATAGCCTTTCGGCCGGCGGTTTTCAAGACCGCTGCACTACCATTATGCGACCCCTCCGCATTGATGAAACTATAACGTAGCTGGGTAAACGTCTCAACTTGGGCGTAGTGCCGATGGAGTGGTCATGGCCGATACAGAACCGAGCGCGGACCGGGGTCCCCGGCGGGGCAGCCCCGCTGGGGTGGTGGAGGCGCCGTTTGCCACAGGCTTGTCACAGCACCGTGCGCGCTCTAGTTCGTGATTCTAACCGAAGATATTTCCAGCATCCGGCGCTACCGCGCTCGGTTCTTTAACGACCAAGCCTACCAATCATCAAGCAAACTATCAGTTTGCTTCGTGGTTCATTTGCGCGTTTTGAGAGCGAGGTCTAAGATCATGAGCAAACAAAATGCGTGTCACCATCGGTCAGATAAACACTACTAACGGCGACTACGAGGGGAACACTGCGGCTATTATTCGTGCTATCGAGTACGGAAAGAAAACTGCTTCGGACGTGGTCGTATTACCCGAGACATGTATCCAGGGTTACACCTCGTTTGATTGGTTTCTCGATCGCGACGTAGTGCGCTGCGTCCTGCAGCCGCTCGAGAAGATCACGGCGGCTACTGAAGGCATCACCGCTATAGTTGGCACCGTCAGACCCAACGATCAACCGACCGGTCGAAAGCTTTTCAACTCCGCCGCTATCATTCGCGACCGCAAGCTAATCGGTTTTGCCGACAAAACCTTGCTACCGGAGTATGACGTCTTTGACGACCCCCGCTATTTTGAGCCCGCACGCGAGCGTCGATTGTTTACCGCGGGCGACTGCAAAATGGGCGTGGCGGTTTGCGAAGACTTCTGGAACGACAAGACGTTCTGGAAGGAGAGGCTTTATGGCCAGGATCCCGCGGATGAGCTAATCGCCATGGGTTCCGAACTCCTGATCTCGATAAACGCTTCGCCGTTCAACAAGGGGAAGATGGGCCAAAGATGCGCGATGGTTTCACACCGCGCGAAGATGGCAAATATTCCCATCGTCTTCGTAAATCTTACTGGCGGCAACGACGGCGTTATTTTCGACGGCGCCAGCATTGTTTCCGATTGTTTGGGAAAGATCGTCCTGCAAGCGCCGCCTTTCGAAGAATTCTTCGGCACGGTTGATCTCGACTGCGGAGTTGCTGACGAGCGTTGCCTGCCGGGTGATGACATTGAAACCGTGCGCAGCGCTCTCGTCCTGGGTATTCACGACTATGCGCGCAAGAACAGATTTACAACCGCCGTACTCGGGTTGTCCGGCGGCATCGATTCCGCCGTGGTGGCTGCGCTCGCATGCGAAGCGTTAGGCGCGTCGAATGTTCTGGCGGTGATGATGCCTTCGCCTTTTTCATCGCGCTCGAGCATTGACGATTCCGTCGATCTCTCCAAACGCATGGGCATGCCGGTAATCGAACGTCCTATTACCGACGCATACGAAGTGTTGCTGAAGGAGCTCCAGATTCCGCCGCCTTCCGCCGGCGGTGGTTCGCACGCCGCGGAAAACCTGCAATCGCGGCTGCGCGGAAACATTCTCATGACGATCTCCAATAACGAAGGCCGTCTGTTGCTTTCCACGGGAAACAAGTCGGAACTTGCGCTTGGTTATTGCACGCTTTACGGGGACACCAACGGCGGCCTCGCGGTGATCGGTGACGTTTTGAAAACGGAGGTCTACGCCCTCGCGCGGCATATGAATAAGGAGAGCGAAATTATTCCGGAACAGATCGTGACCAAGCGGCCCTCGGCTGAGCTCGCTCCGGGACAGTTTGACGATCAGTCGCTGCCGCCATACGACAACCTTGATCCGATCCTGCGAATGTATTTTGAGCAAAGGGCCACTCCGGACGAGATTGTCGCAGCGGGAAATGATTCGAACATGGTCTACGACATACTCAACCGCGTCGAGTCGCCGGCCAACGAATTCAAGCGTCGCCAGTTGCCGCCGACTTTGATCATTTCGAGGAATGCGATCGGAAT
>JBGTCM010000054.1:0-9699 GCA_041748795.1 Pyrinomonadaceae bacterium | reverse complement strand
TCACCGTCACCGGTGAGAATGATTGCACGCAGGTCTTGCTCGCTGGCCGCCTTCTTGAATATGTCAGTTAACTCCGCCAGCATGTCGGGCGAGATTGCGTTGAGCTTCTCAGGACGATTGAGGCGAACGACGGCAAACGTTTCGTGGCGCTCGTAATTGATTAATGAGTTCATAGTAAGTAGGACAGGCATTCCTGCCTGTCACTCTTTCGGTAAGGTCACGTGTAATCGAATAGGCCTCTCACGAATCACCGACAGGCAGGAATGCCTGTCCTACACTAGATTCATTGGCGTCGGATTCTTGGGGTCCTTAGTGTAATCATAAAACCCGCGACCTGACTTGCGTCCATAGAGGCCGGCCAAAACCATGCGCTTCAACAATGGTGGCGGCGCAAATCGCTTCTCGCGGAATTCGTTGAACATGATTTCGGCAATGTAGTAAGTAGTATCTAGACCAACGAAATCGCCGAGCGTGAATGGACCCATTGGATAGCCGAGACCCAGCTTCATCGAAGTATCAATGTCTACAATGGAGCCAACGCCCTCCTCGAGAGCTCGAATGGCGTCGAGCATGTAAGGCACCAGCAACCGGTTCACGATAAAGCCTGTTTTGTCTCCGGCCCGCACCGGCACCTTGCCAAGCTGTTTCCCAAACTCAATCGCCTGTTCGTAGACGGCCTCGTCAGTAAGAATGGTCTTAACCACCTCGACTAACTTCATGATCGGTACGGGATTGAAGAAGTGAAGACCGATAAAACGTTTCTGCCGCTCCGGCGACGTTGCGGTCATCATTTCAGTAATCGAGATTGACGACGTGTTTGAGGCGAAGATTGTTTCCGGCTTACAAATGCGGTCAAGCTCCGCGTACGTCTTCCGCTTCTCCTCTATATTTTCAATGATCGCTTCGATCACGACGTCGCAGTCTGCCAGATCTGCAAAGGAAGTTGTGCCGGACAAACGTCCGCGTGCCGCAGCTTGCTGTTCCGCGGTGATAGTCCCTTTCTCCGCAAATTTTCCGAGCGATATTTCAATACCGGAAAACCCCTTCTTAATAAACTCCTCGGAAACTTCCTTGACTACCGTCTCAAAACCGGCGGTGGCAGCTGTCTGGGCAATACCCGAGCCCATCAAACCGCAACCCAATACTCCAACCTTCTTAATCTCCATGTTCTCTCTCTCCCTCTACGATCAGCTTAAGTTTTTCGACTATTCAACTATCTTCACTTCAACACCTGGTCCTTAAAATCGAAAGAGACTAATTACAGAACCCAGCGCGGTAGCGCGGGATCCTTTAGGCTACTGTGGACTAAATAATTACGCCTGTTTTAATGATCGCTACCTCCAGCATCCCGCGCTACCGCGCTGGGTTCTGCATGGTTACGCCGATTCGTCGATACGCTCACGGCGTTGGCTCTGTTTCTGTCGCCTCGATCAAGCCGTATGTTCGTCCAGTGGTCTTCAACCAGACCCCGTAGTCTTTTATCCAATCAATGAACTCTGCATTCAGTTGCCGCTTGGCTTCGCCTTTTTCGCTTTGACGCATCTTGTTTGCCGGCGTCGTCTCAATAGTCTTGGCACTGATCAAAAAGTCTTTTAGTTTTTGTCGCAACTCGTCGGCTTTGGGATCAAGTTCCGGCACTGAGTCGAGCTTTTTCACAGCTTCGTCGATTCTTGTTACATCGCTACGGTTCAGAGCCAGATTAAATGACTCCTGCGCTTCATTCATCGAGTCTGCATAAGCCACAAATTTCCCGGCGTTTGCCGGAAGTTGAAGCTGGGCCTCTAACTGATTACTTTGCTCCAACAGGTGTGTAGGCAGCGGGTCTTTGAAATGCCGTGCTGTCATCAGAAAACTGACAGCCACCAAACCAATGCAGGCGATCTGAAGTATCTGCCAGGTGATCGCAATGCCCGATCTTTCACCGGGTCTGCGGTAGTGAACCAGAAGCGCCAACGCGGCGCCGGCAAACAGCCCGCCGAGATGCGCTGCATTATCGATGAGGCCGCGTCCGACATATCCGATTACCAGATTCATAAAAATCATCGGCAGCAAGCCGGTGCCAAATGCCCGCTTAAAACCTTCGGGCAGTTCGTTCCGGAATTTGATCCCAAAGACAAAAAGAACGCCGACCAGCCCAAACAACGCACCTGACGCTCCCGCGGAAGGGAAGTCCGCGGTTTTGAAAAGAAATGCAGCAACTGGGCCCAGGCGCGTGCCCGGTTGAAGCACGGTCAGGTAACTGGCTACGACCCCGGCGATTCCAGTAACCACCCAGAACACCACAAACTTCGCCGAGCCATAGAGCCTCTCCACATATGGACCAACAATCCAGAGGCCGTACATGTTCACTATCAAGTGAATTAAGTTGACGTGAATAAACATGGGCGTAATAAAACGCCACCACTGGTTATGCTCGCGCACCAGGTAGTTGACCTTGGCGCCATATGCGACCAGAACCTCATACGGGAAAAAATTAAATGTGCTGAACGACATTCCGCTTGAATGCCACATCAGCATGAACATGAAAATATTTGCGACCAGCAGAACGACAGTGAACTTATAAGGCCGGTTCAAGATAGCGCGCGCAAAGCGCATGGTCTCGCCGTCAGGAACCATTCGCGCCTTTCGTTTGTCGGCCACGCTGTTGACAGCAGCGCCGCAGACTGCGCACTCGGGTTCGCCGCCTCCCACGATCGAGCCGCAGTTACGACAAATCGTTGGCCGAGTGTTGTCGGAATTATTTGGTGATTGGTCGGGCAATATTAGAAAAGGTCTGCACACTAACAAGCGTGATGCTTTCGAACTCCGAAGAGCATCACGCCCATGTTTCCGATAAAAACTATCGACTCAAAAGATTCACTGCCGCAGGAGTTCCGCGGCGATCACGAGTGGCCTATGTCCTCGAGCAGACTAACCAGATCGTCAGCGTGTTCTTCTTCCATTGCCAGAATGCCTTCCAGCATGCGACGCGAAGTTGGATCGTCGTTACCGAAGTACGTGATCATTTCGCGGTAGCTATCGATGGCAATCCGTTCTGCGACAAGATCTTCCCTGATCATATCAACCAACGTCTCGCCCTCGACATACTCCGCATGACTCTTGCTCAATAAGCCCTGCGGATTGAAATCGGGTTCGCCCTTAAGCTGGACAATGCGTGCGGCAATTTGGTCGGCGTGGGCCTGCTCTTCATTTGAATGCTGGAGAAACTCCGCGGCCACACCCTCCGCGTGGATTCCATTCGCCATGAAGTAATGCCGTCGATAGCGGAGAACGCAGACAAGCTCAGTCGCTAAAGCCTCGTTTAGGATCTTGACGGCGGTGTCGCGATTAACTTTGTAACCTTGGGTTACCGCACCGTCTTCGATGTGCTGTCGGGCGCGTTCGCGCAACGTTTTGATGTCGGTAAGAAACGGTTTGTCAGGCACTGCCTGTGCCCCTGGTTGGTCAGCCACGGCTTTCACTCCTGTAGTTAAGTTAAGGGATTCCCGATGTTACTCGCGTCGTGCGTGAGGAGCAAGCAGAGCTATCCGCGGATTACGCAGATTTTAAGAATGCCTTAAACGGTTTAGGCTCATCCTTTCCGTCTAATTCTGAGTAATCTGCGAAATCTGCGGATGTCTTACGTGGTGAGTTTGCCTTGCAGCTTTATTTCGCTCTGGGCGCTTGCGTCAGTGGTTACCTCTACCGGCACACGCCAGACTAAGGTCTTGATCAAACACGTGCCTGTGTTGTCCTCGCGGCAGTAGAAGAGTGTTACCTGAACGCGTAACTCGGCAGGGCCAACCTCCATCGCGCGGAAGGGGATGCGCAAAGGGAGTCGTAAATCCTTAGACGTGAACGTAACAACTTTATCGCGCCACGGTGGCATGGATTTGACGTCAGCTTGTTTGAGCATGAGTTGACGTCCACCTGATTCAATTGAAACTCGATAACGCTGCGGGGCAGCGGGGTTCAGATGGTAGCCCGCAGGTAATTCAGCATCGATCAGCAGGGTTCCCTCAGTCTCGACCCTGACGCGCTGTGCAGCACTTTTGATTTCGGTCGAGTTTGGCGCCGCTTCATTATCTACGGGTTCAACTGTCGCTACAGGTGGCTCCAGTCCCTTAATACTCAACGTAGACGTCGACTTAGTCTTGAGATCGACGACTCGGATTGCGTGGTTGTTAGTGTCCGCAACATACATGCGGTTATTTGCGATGCTTAACCCACCGGGTTCATAGAAGGCCGGAGAGTGCCCATCCGTTTGGCCAGGCTTGCGCGCCCCGACCAATGTTTTAACCGTGCGTTGTTTGGGATTGAGTTCCTTGATCTTGTGGTTGTAGGTATCCGAAATGAATATCTTGTCGCCGTGGGCAAAAACTCCCAGCGGATGTTGCAGGCGAACGCTATCCCCTTCGCCGTCAGCGTCACCGAAGTCAAAGAGATCGCCACCGACGATTGTGCGGACCCAACCGGTAGTGAGATCGATTTCACGAATGATATTTGATTCGGAGTCGGCAATGTAGAGCTTGCTGCCGTCTGAAGTGATGCCAGAGGGTTGGGCGAACCCAGCCTCGATCAGCGGGCCGTCCTTTCGAGCTTCACGGCCTGAACCGGCGAAGGTAGAGATCTCCTTGTTATCCAAATCGAGTTTCCAAATTTGGTGGGGGCCGGCCATCGCGATATAAAGCGTCCGCCCCACCAGTTGCAGGTCCCATGGCGAACTCAACGCGATCGTGCGTGCCGCGCCCTGTTGGAAATACTCGCTCATTTGCTTTCCGGTACCGGCCGCGGTCTTTACTGTTTTCGCTTTCAGGTCCACTTGTCGAATCAAGTGGTTTGAAGTATCGGCCACATAGAGGCTGTCGCCATCGAGGGCCATTCCCTGTGGTCGATAGAAGCTTGCGTTGTCGAGTGGACCATCAGCCGACCCCGGTTGGCCGGTCCCGATAATGTCCGTTAAAGTTCCGTCCAGTTTTGTGACGACGATGCGATTGTGATTCGAATCGGCGATGAATAGCCGATCGCCTTTCGCATCGGCCAGGACTTTGCCGGGAAATGCGAGCGGCATGTCGCCTACTTTGGCGCGCTCGAGCGTGAGTTTCAGGGGCTCTTCATTCAGTTCACCTCGCTTGCGAAATTCATCGACCGTCTTCGAAACCGCCCGGTCGATGACATCGTAGTTTCCTTCACCTGAGACGGAACCGAGAACATAACCCGCGGGGTCGATTAAAACCTGCGTGGGCCAGGCACGAACGCCGTAACTTTGCCAGACTTTGAAATCGGCATCGTTGTAGACGGGATGTTCCAACTCGTAACGCAGAATAATGCGTCGAATGTTTTCAGTCTCTTTCTCGTTCTCAAACTTTGCGGAGTGAACGCCAATCACGACCAACTGATTTGGATACTTTGCTTCGAGTCGTTTGAGATCAGGAATTATGTGGATGCAGTTGATGCAGCCATAGGTCCAGAAATCCAGCAACACAACTTTGCCTTTGAGGGCTGCGAGCGTTAGTGGCCTGTCTGTGTTGAGCCATCCGCGGCCTCCGGTTATTTCCGGCGCGCGCACGCGTACATTTTCCTGGGCCGATATATTTGAACGTTTCATAGTCTTTGAGAAAACGGCTACAGGTGGGGTAAATGACAATGCGACTGCTGAAGCGAGCAGCGCTGCGAAGAGTAAAGCATTTAAGCCGCGTCGGAACTTGTTTCTCAGATTAATTTCCATGCTGATGTTACGTATTGGAGAACACTTTGGTTTTATCTCATCGGGGCTTTAGCCCGACGGTAAGGTCACTACAGAACCGAGCGGTAGCGCCGGATCCTGGAAGAACTTTAATATCGCCGGTTCGTTTAGCATCCGGCGCTACCGCGCTCGGTTCTGTAATGGCCCTCCCTCACGATTGGGCTACTGGCTCCCCTCTAGTCGTGGCTATGCGGCGACCCCGCCTCTGCGTCCTTGCTTTCCAGCACCTGATCCAATCGATCAACGGCGCGCCTCAAATGGGGAATCGTTATTGAACCTCCCACCACCAACGCAACATTAAATGCGTCGAGAAATTCAGGTCTGGTCACTCCAGCATTTACGCTTTGTTTGACGTGGTATGTAATGCAATCGTCACAGCGAAGCACTATCGAGGCGACCAGTCCCAGAAGTTCTTTGGTGCGTTTGTCGAGCGCGCCATCTTCGTAGGCTTGTGTGTCGAGAGCGAAGAAGCGTTTGATCCCCAGGTGGTTGCTTCCAACCAGCTTTTCGTTCATTTCCGTCCGGTAGCGATCGAATTCATCCATAGTTGGTACCGACTCCTTAGATGCCGTTTTCCTGACCGAAGTAAGTTTTTAAAAGCCAATTCTAGCTGTACAAACATAAAGTCACCAAAGAACTGACACCCGGCAGCTTGGATTATGTCCGTCATTACAGAACCGAGCGCGGTAGCGCCGGCTGCAAGAGGTAACCAGGGAAATATTCTGTGTGGGCGGCGCAAGGATAATTTTCATATCTCCACACCTGACCAGCCCACCTCTGGCATCCGGCGCTACCGCGCTCGGTTCTGTAACACTGTCCACTAGTGATTCTGTTGAGGCCTTTCGATGTCGTAGGATGAGATAACATTCCGTTAGAATGCTGGCACTTAATACTGGCACTTAATATTTAACCCGATGATCAACGACGCGAGCGAAGATACTGATTTGGTAAACAACACCGCAACCTCTCGAAAGTTGCGCGTGTTCAGCGTTGGCTCTCGGCACTTTGGCATCTTCGAAGATCAGATTGCCACTATTGCGCAATGGCGTGACCCTGCTCCGCTCCCGCATGCGCCGGAATCGGTAATGGGCGTGCTTGGTATTCAGGGCCGAATGCTGACTGTGCTAGACCTTGCGCGTATGGTCCCCGGTGAAATCGGCTCTGAGCGTCTGCCGGATAACCAACACCGCGAAGTCCTCGCGTTGCGCGGTGATGAGCAACTCGCCCTCGCAGTAGACGAACTAAGTGAAACGATCGAAGTTCCCAACCACATTCTCGACGACAAATCAGACAAAAACGGCCTGGTGCTGGCCGTGTTCAAACACGCCGGCACGGAGATCAGCATCATCGATGTAAACCAGCTTTTCCCGACTGCGATTCAGGGACGTGAACGCCGTCGTCGTCGCTTTTGATCAACCGGGCCGGTTACGACTCATGAAAGCTCCGCCGTATGAAGTCAGTACCACCACGTTTGTCTGCGCGGCTTTGCCGCCTTCCGTGCGGTAAGGCTCTGCCTTACCGACCAAGCTCAGATTATTTATGAGGCTGCGCCTCGGGGCGTAGCCTCGAAATCAAAACCCACGTTCCGGAAAGGCAGAGCCTTTCCGCACGGAAGGCGGCAGAGCCGCGCAGACACCGCGAGGTGGTACTGACCTCATGTCGCGGTCGTCATGGTACATGTGAAAAGTTCTACCGAGTGTTAGAATTCCTCACACTTAATTTCTCGAAATAGATAGGCGCCTTCCGTTGTAAGTTTCAACAACAGCCATGCAGGAACAGGCATTTACCATTCTTGAGTACCCAGAGTTGCGCGCGCTCATCCGGCGGGTGGCTCAAACGCCCATGGGACGTGAGCGCGTGGATGCGCTCCGCCCTCTGAAGGATACTTCGGATTTGCGCGCTCAACTGTCCGCCCTGGCTGAAGCGGTCGCATTGCGAAAGCGTGGCGCCGCCTGGACGTTTAGCGAGTTGGACGATCCGGCCGAGAAGATCGCTCTGTTGCGAGTGGAAGGATCCGCGCTCGACGCCATCTCGATTCTCGAACTGAAGGTGCTCTCGGAACAGGCAATGTCTGCTCGATCGTCGATTCTTGCAGAGCGTGATCAATCGCCAGCGCTTTGGCGTCTTGTTGGCAGCTTGCCAACTGAGCTCAATCGTCTGATTGCTCGCATCGCCAACAAGATTCTGCCGAACGGAGAGATCGACGATCGTGCGAGTCCGGAACTGGCGAAAATTCGGCATGACATTACGCGACTCCGATCGCGCATCACGAGGACGCTGGAGAGTCTGATGCGCAAGTCGGAAGAGGCGATTCAGGACGAGCTCGTCACTATCCGCAACGATCGTTTCGTGATTCCGGTTAAGTCGGACCATCGCGCACGCATCAACGGTGTAGCCCACGGTTACTCTTCGTCAGGTGCAACCGCTTTCGTCGAGCCGCTGGAAACAATTGAAGCCAACAACGAGTTGCAGGCGCTGCATGAAGGGGAGGCGCGGGAAATCGCGAAAATTCTGTTTAGCCTCACCGAAGAACTGCGACTCCAACTGCCCGCAATCGAGATGGCTGCCGAAGCGATTGCCGAGCTCGATTTCATAAACGCGAAAGCAGTTTTCCATCAGAAGTTTAACTGCGTGATTCCTGAGATTGGAGTCGCATCCGGCGGCGATCACAATAAAAAACGACAGACTGAAGTTTCTGCGACGAATCGGTTTGAGTTAGTTGAGGCTCGCCATCCTTTATTGGAGAATAATCTGCGTTCTTCAGGAGGATCTGTGGTGCCAGTCTCGTTTGTGCTTGACGATGAACACGACAGCATGGTGATTTCAGGCGCAAATGCAGGCGGCAAGACCGTCGCGCTCAAAACAGCAGGACTACTTTCGCTGATGGCTTTGTCAGGTGTTTCAGTTCCAGCGCGCGAAGCCCGTGTTCCGTTTTACTCTTCGGTGCTGGCAGACATTGGTGACCATCAATCGCTGGCGGCAAATCTCTCGACGTTTACTTCGCACGTCGCGAATATTTCCCAGATGATTGAGTTGTGTGAGGCGCCTGCTCTGGTTCTGCTGGATGAAGTGGGAACGGGGACGGACCCTGAAGAGGGCTCGGCCTTGGGTGTTTCGGTCGTGGACCACTTCCGCAAAACATGCCGCGCGCACGTCCTGGCGACAACGCATTACGGCGGCTTAAAGATGTATGCCGCGAATGAAGAGGGAGTGCTAAACGCCAGTGTGGAGTTTGACGAAAAAACGCTACGGCCAACCTACCGGCTGATTGTAGGCGTCGCCGGCTCTTCATCTGGACTGGAGATCGCGCGCCGTTTTGGAATTCCCGGCGAGATCATTGACGGCGCGCTGCACGCGGTTAAAGACTCTTCGCGACAAGCTTCAGATTATCTTCGCCGCATTAAACTCGAATCTGAAGAAGCCGCAAACCTACGAATCGCGCTCGAGGAAGAACGCGCCGCTGTGGCTGAAAAATTTGCCTCCCTCGACAAGCAGGCGGAACGTCGTGAACGTGAACGTCAGGTGGCTTTCGATGACGAGCTCAAAAAGAACGTTGAAGAGTTTGAGAAGCGATCGCGCGAGTTGTTGTCCAGGATCGAAGACCGAGCCGAACGCATAAAAATAGAACGTGAAGCGCAGAAACGTGGCCTGGAATTGAAGCGCGAGGTACAACGTGCGTCGGTGAAGACACGGGCTGCCGGTGAGGTCGGTGCTTCAGCAAACACACCTGCGGGTCGAGGAATCAAGGTAGTGCGCGACGGTGTGCCGGTTTCGAGGGAGCGAAACGAAGAAGTCGAGGTCTATCAAACTAAAAACAACCGCGAGATTGCAGTCGGCGACAAGGTAAAGCTAAAGTCGTTTGGCTCGATTGGCATTGTCGACGCAATCAAGGACGACGTTGCGGAGATTCGCGTGAAGTCGTTGCGCTTGAGAGAAAAACTGGATGACCTTGAATTGGTGGAACTGGCAGGTCC
>JBGTCM010000053.1:0-12519 GCA_041748795.1 Pyrinomonadaceae bacterium | reverse complement strand
TCCCGCGGCTTCGCGCTGAGCACAGCTTCAGGTTAGAATGCCTCCTCGCGCCGTCATCGGAGTTTCAGGACGGCGCTTTTATTTGTAGATATTAGTATGTCGCTGATTTTTCAAGAACCTGCCCCAACGCCACTCGGCCTGCCTCCCGACAAGTTGTTCGAGCTTTATTTCAAAGACCTCGAATACAAAACGTGGGGCAACATCAGTCCGCTATATCAGCTCGATACTTTCGACTGGACGATCCTGATCGTCTATTTCACTATCCTGACAGTTCTGGCGATCTATGGAGGTTACCGAGTCAAGCAGGTGATCGATTTCTGGCGTTATCGCAAGTTTGTGCCGGAGCCGAAGTCGCGATTCAAAGCGGAAGACTTGCCGGTGATTACCGTGCAGCTTCCACTCTTCAACGAGATGTACGTCGTTGAACGACTGGTGAAGAGCGTTACTGAGATCGATTACCCGAAAGATCGGTTCCAGATTCAAGTGTTGGATGATTCGACGGATGAGACGGTGAAGATAGCTGAGGCCACCGTTGCAAAATATGCAGAGCAGGGCTTCGATATTCAGTACATCCATCGTTCCGATCGCACGGGCTTCAAGGCCGGCGCGCTCGAGCATGGTCTGACGCATGCCAAGGGCGAGTTGCTGGCGATCTTCGACGCGGATTTCGTTCCCAAGCCCGATTGCCTGCGCAAGCTGGTCGACTTCTTCACAGACCCGCTCGTAGGCTGTGCCCAGATGCGCTGGTCGCATATCAACGCGAAATACAATTTATTGACGCGCCTGCAGACGATCATGCTCGATGGCCACTTCGTCGTCGAACAAACTACACGGAATCGCACCGGCGGGTTTTTCAATTTTAACGGTACTGCGGGCATCTGGCGGCGCAGCGCGATCGCGTCGAGCGGCGGCTGGCAACACGACACGCTTACAGAAGACACGGATTTGAGTTTCCGCGCGCAACTGATGGGATGGAAATTCATTTACCTGCTCGATGAAGATGCGCCGGCAGAAATTCCGGTTGAGATCAATGCCTTCAAAGCACAGCAGCGTCGTTGGGCGAAAGGCGTTATGCAGGTAGGGATAAAGCTGTATCCCCGCATTTGGCGTTCGAATTTGCCGGTGCGCGTCAGGTTGGAGATGTTCTTTCGTTTAACTGGGAACATCAGTTATCCGCTCATGATCGTAGCGAGTTTTCTACAGTTCCCACTGTTGCTGGTCCGTTACAACCAACCGTTCTATCACTTGATGGTTCTTGACCTGCCGCTGCTATTCTTCTCATCGATCTCGGTGTTTCTCTTCTACGGCACGGCGGTGTGGTATCTCGACGATAAGCGAGCCCCCCGATTGTTGCACTTGCCCCTGGTGATGGGACTGGGCATAGGCCTGGCTATTTCAAACGCGCGCGCGGTGCTCGAGGCTCTGATGGGTATCAAAAGCGAGTTTGTGCGCACGCCGAAGTACAGCGTCGAGAAGATTCACGACTCGACGTGGAAGCGCAAGAAGTACAAACGCAAACGTGGACTACTACCACTGCTTGAGCTCGGCTTTTCCATCTACTTCCTTTTGGCAATTCTCTACGCGGTTAGATTTCGCATGTGGGGAACGATCCCTTTTCTGTCAATGTTCTTTTTTGGCTTTGGATACATGGGCGTGATGAGCCTGCTTCAGAATTTCGGAGGTAGCTGGCTGACATCGTTCTGGAAGCCTGTTACCAAACCTTCTGCCGGGAGTTAGTTCTGTTCACCGCTCCGGCATTCCCTCACACTCGAAATGCTCACCGAAAGCAATGAATCATGCGTCCCGTTCCTGGTTGAAGGAGGTTCCAACTGATGGTCTCCAGAATCATGACGGGGATTCTTTTGTTAGGTCTGACGCTGGTGGTTTCGGCCCAGGAGACCAACAACCGCTATCCGTTTGTTAAAGGGGGTAAAGTTGGTTTTATAGATTCGAGCGGACGTGAGGTTATTCCTCCGCGGTTTAGCAATGCCGGCGATACATCTCATTTCCAAGACGGGCTGGCGCCGGTTTTTGAAGCCGGCAAAGGTTCGGGTTACATAAATCCTTCGGGCGCGTTTGTGATTGGTCCGACCGTGGAATGGGGATGGGGCCGGCCGTTTCACGATGGTATTGCATCGGTCCTGATCTGGGGAAAAAACGGAGCGAGGAATAAACCAGGCTTCATTGACAGTACCGGCAAGATTGTTTTTTCCGGAGGCACCGAAGGCGCTTATTTCTCCAACGGATTGATGCCAATGCCGCGTGATGGCAAGTGGGGCTTTGTCGACAGAAGCTTTAAGTTTGTCATCGAACCGCAGTTTGACCAGGCCGAGCCTTTTTCCGAGGGTCGAGCAGTAGTGCAATTGGGACGCAAGTGGGGATACATCGACACGAATGGAAAAGTCGCAATCCCTATTAAGTATGATCTGGTGTGGCAGTTTCAGGACGGGATGGGCCGCGTTCGAATCGATACACCAAACGGAACAGAGCGCACTTTTGAGGGACCTCAGACTAAATATATTTATCAGTACGGCTTCGTCGATGCAAAAGGCAATGAAGTTATTCCAATGCAGTTTGACGAAGCCACGTTCTTTTCCGGCGGATACGCTCTCGCTTCGGATCCCAGTTCAAAACTATTGGGCGCGATAAATAAGCAAGGCACGTTCGTTCACGTCCCTGAGTTTGAACAGGGAAGCTCATTTCACGAGGGTGTCGCCGCGGTTTGCGTGAAGCTCACGTGCGGATACGTCGATACTACAGGACGATGGGTTATAGCGGCCGCGTTCACCCATGCAGGAGATTTCCGAGGAGGACTGGCGCGCGTCTCCTGGAAAGACAACGCGTATGGATATATCGACAAGAGCGGCAAGACAGTCTGGAAAAACAGTCCGGCGAAGAGCGAAGGGCCTAAATGATTTCTTGCGGAGCAAGCCCCACCTTCATAATGGCGAGCAGCGGATTCAATACTCGTAGCAGTCAGCTCATCATGGAAGAGCGGGGGCATGCCCACCTTCCCAACCTCTAACTATTTAAAGTTAAAGATTACTGCCGTCTACCTTGTCGTGGGCGCGTAAGAGAACAAGTGGACCCTGAATACTTAGAACTCCAGGGGGGCAAAGAATATCTTGCCTACTGTTCAGTGTGAGCCGGCTGTGGCGCCGGTATCGATTAACTCATCGGCACGCCAACCTGAAGCCTGCTTCAGCGGGAGAATCTTTCCGTGCCGCGACACTTCAAAATCCGGGTCGCCATGAAAGGCCCATTGGTAGCGACTAAAAAGAAAACAATAAAGTTCACTACCGATCCTGGCCAGGATGCGCTCTCCCTTTGAAGTTGTCCGGCGCGATTTACTCGCCACAAATGTCTGCCCATCGGGGGCCATATAAATTCCGCGTTCTCTAAGTAATTTCATGGTAAAACTCCAACGCTTCCACACAGTTTAGAGGCTGCTCTATTTCAACAGTTCCCAGGTCGCGCCTCATTGCTAAACAGCCTGGGAGTCGTCGACCCATTCACGCGCCGGCATAGAGTATTTAGCATTCGCCATGCCATAAAGCGGAGTCGGAGAACTGCGCATTTGAGCCACTAATTCCGAGGATTGTTAGGGGTTACTACGGATGATTACTCACGAAAGGGAATACAAAAGGACGGCTTTTCGGCGTTATGGTGCGGCGAATCTCCGGGTTTTTCCCCCGGCAATTCTAAACAGTTTTCGTCCCGTTCGTCGTGTAACTTGAACTGATTCCTTGCCGCCATTCGAAGCAATTCCTTGCCGCGAGTCTACTAAAACCCAAGGGTTCCGCGCTTACGACTCTCCACTATTCCCGAGATTGGAACGTTTACATTGCCGAAGTGCAAAGAGGAAGTTAAGCCTTGCCGAAAGTTCATAGGTCTGCCCATCAGCGTTCAAACATCCTCTCAGATTAACCTTGCGGTTATGAATCCCAAATAAGTCCTCGCACCAGCTTTCTCCTAAGCAAAAAGCCAATAAAACAATGCCGCGGTCGGAAAAGATGCGTCTATGTGCCTTATGCGACATATAACATTATCAAAGAAACTTCTTCATTTTTCACCGGCAACCCGATTGAAAAGTCTCAGGCTGTGCCGACGATATTTCCGATTCTAGTTGTGATTTCGAGAAGTCAACAAAGCGTGAAGTTGAGAAAGCAGGGAGCCTTCTAAATCCTTATCCTGATTGTACCTGCATTGCTCACCTGGCCATGCGCTTTTATTATGATGGTACATGTGCCAGCAGATAGATTATCAGGTAACCTGAAGATCATCTGTGTAAAGTTGAAGTTGGGTACCAGCCGTACGTCTTCCGCGACCACGTCGTAACTTTGGTTGTTACTGTCGAGTAGGTTGACGACGACTGCAGATGATGTCTCGCCTTGAGCCAATTGAAGATTCATCACAAAAACAATGACCCGCGTGTTCCGATCAACTCCCAGGTTAAGCGAGTCGGCCCCATTAACTACTGGGAACGGATCTCTTAGGAATAGTACTGAATCTAGCGCCGCCACCTGACTGAATTAACCCACAGCGAGTTGACCAGACCGCTAGCACAGCAACTGGGGCGGTAAGTCGTCACTGAAATTTATTGAGGGCGGCGGCGCCGCGTGTCGCACGTTTAGGGCACCGCTTGGGCAAGCCCCAAAAGACTCTGTCTTAAGTTTCCCCTCTCCGAAAGCAAACGAAAAATGCTACCGCAGAGGTCTCCCATGGTCCTGTCAGCAGTCTTAATTGTTCTGCGCTAGTTTCACACCTTAGAAGCCCTCTCTCATTGATAAAACCCCGATATTGCTTGCTTAACTTCCAATGAGCAGCGCCGTAGTCCAACATCCAGCTCATAGCTCAAGAGCTGCTCG
Source organism: Pyrinomonadaceae bacterium (assembly GCA_041748795.1). GTDB lineage: Bacteria > Acidobacteriota > Blastocatellia > Pyrinomonadales > Pyrinomonadaceae > PSRF01. Next base: position 7,651 of record JBGTCM010000053.1, on the reverse strand, counting down.
GGTAATTTTCTGGGCGGGCTTGATCGCGGGCACAGTCGATCTCGCGGCGGCTTGCCTGGTGGCCTGGCTGCGAGCCGGCGTTAAGCCGGGTCTTTCACTCAATCGCCAGCGGAATATTCGGCTCGGCTTCGTTTACTGGCGGAGCCAAAACCGCGGTGCTTGGCATACTGTTTCATTTCATCATTGCCACCACAGCTGCTGCTGTCTACTATCTCGCGAGTCGTCAAATAAAGTTCCTGACTGATCATGCATTCATCGCCGGCATCTTATGCGGAGTTATGGTCTACCTCTTTGAACTTTATCGTTTTGCCCTTGTCAGCTGTTCCAAAGAGGCCGGTGCCCCTTTCAGGAAGAATTATCGGCATGCTGATAATCATCTTCTGCGTCGGGCTACCTATCGCCATGATAGTCCGCCGGTTTTCGAAAGAGGGCGCTTAAGCCGCGCTTCGCGTCCGAGCAAAGGGGCCCCAAGTCCTGTCATGCCTTGGCCGCTCAGATCGGCTTTTTAATGAGGTGACCACACGAAGTCAAATATTTGTGAAATCAAATATTTGTTGACAGGAATGTTTCATGGGTATATAAGGGCCGAGATCGAGCAGATTACAAGTTTTCCTCTCAAGGCTTCTCAATTCGCGTCGTGCCCTTAACCGATCCGCACGACAGGTCGACCTCAATGCGAAGGATTACTCGACACACGCCAACCATTATTGGCATCTGCCTTTTCTGTGCTGTAAACCTCGTCGCTTTTAACTGGACCTCAAAGTTCTTCCGCGAGCAGTCTGGCACTGCCCTTCTTCGATATGGGGATCAGATGCCAAAACTGGAGGGATCCGGTTATTTCGGAGGCGAGAGACTTATCGTCGGACGAACCAAGCCCAACCTCGTAGTTTACCTTTCAGCTGCCGGTCTCAAAGGCCAATCCATATCCCTCCTGAAGTTTTGTGAAACGCTGCGCCAAAAGGGACAGGGGCAGTTTCAAACCACGCTCATCACATCGGGCCTGGTGCCGGAAGTGCTGGAGCTGCTACAAGACAAACTGATTGGTTACACAATACTCAACGACTCAAACGAGGACCTCGCGCGCCGGTTAGGTCTTGAGTCGGGAGAGAGTGGCACCTTCTACTTTGACCAACTCGGATTGTGTAAGTTTTCAAGCCGGCAGCAACCTGACCCGGAGGACTTGCGCCAGTTACTGGCCTCTCAGGGGATCGGGGCTAACACTGACTTCGCAAGGACGGTTGGCGCTGAATTTGGCAGAGGAAAATCTTTGCCTTCCTGGTCCGTGGTGGATGCGCTAACCCTTCGGCGTTTGACGACGACTGAACTCTCTTCAAAGTCTGAGCAATCGTGGTTGTTCTTCCTTGCCGACTGCTTTTCGTGTGGCCCGCCCAGCCCTGAGGCCTCCCTAAGACTGTTTGCAGATTGGAGAAAGTCTGCGAAGAACATAAACACGAATCCCGTGATCGTGTTCGACTCGGCATTTCTGCGTCGCCAGGTAGCTGTAGCGTTGAATCGCTTCGCAATCGACTCGCCAGCCTTTGTATCGGATGAAGATCTCAGGGCGCTGTCTAAGTTCGCGGCCTCAAGAGGCCTGCCTCCAACCCAGCCACTAATAGTGCGCACCGACTCTGCTGGTGCTGTCATCAACATCAGCACGATCAGAAAACCGGGAGATTCTGACGCAGCGCTTTCGGCCGTTGCGAGTGAATCCTCAAAGAATGGCAACTTGGCCTATCGCAGAACTTTTCAAGAACTGGGATTGGACGTTTATGACGTGGATTCCCAAAACAACCTTTATTACGTTTCGGATCGCAAGCGACACTCGGTAATTGTTTTCAACGAGCGATTTGAGATTCAAAGGGAGATCGGCGGAATTGGTTCGGCCCCGGGACGGCTGTTTAGGCCTGGGTACATCGAGGTCTCCGACGACGGGATAATCTATGTTCAGGACGGAGGAAACGAAAGGATCCAGAGCTTTACCCTAGATGGGACGCACTTAGGGACTTTTTCGACTGAACCGTACATGGGGTTTGCGGCTGGAACCAGAGGCGAAATTTACCTTGGGCAGCCAGAAAAGGGTGCTCTCATCTCGGTTCACTCGCGTGAGGGAAAACTCCTTCGCTCTTTCGGCAAGCTGAAGGACTATTCAGATTTTTACGGTGAGGCGTTTAGGGATCGAAACGAAGAATTCAGCAACGCCATCAACCGAGTCAGACTTTCTGTTGATAGGGACGGAAACATCCTGGCCAGTTTTATGCTGATCCCGCTTATCCAAAAGTATACGCGTGATGGTGAGCTCGTTTTTGAGCGGCGATTGGAAGGTCCCGAAATAGACGCGTTAACGCAATCGCCAAGCGGTCGGTTAACCATGTCTATGGACGGTTTTGTGGGGGAGATCATCGCCCTGGAGGCGATCCCGCTCCCAAATGGTGAAATTGGGGTGGTGCTAACCGACCGGTCGATCTATGTCGCCGACCAAAGTGGCCAGAGGCTCCGAGTGCTTCGTCCTAGTGTCGAAACCAATTTCACGCCGGAAATGACTGGGGTTACACCCGCTGGCGAGGTGCTGTTGATCGGGCTAAGCCCGCGTAATTGCTATCGATTGTCTGCTAGCTGAAATCAAGAGTAATGCCAGGGAAGGAAGTGAGAGATATGCGCTCGATTATTTCCAGTAAGGTTCTGGCACTGATGGTGAGCGCAGCCCTAACTTACCAACTCGCTCCCGCACAGATTCCTCAGCAACTAACTCGTGGCCAGCTGGATCGGAAAGACGCGCTTGTGCAAGAGAGTGCGCTGCAGACCCTTTTATATTTGAGGAGTAGCGCTATCGGAATCGACAAACCGCGCGATCGAGTAAGAGTTTTAGCGGAGGTAGGAGATGCCTTGTGGCCTGTAGATAGAGAGCAAGCACGAGAAGCCTTCAAGCAGAGTTTCGCGCAGGCGGTTGAGTTCGATAAAAGCGTTCTGATTACCGAGACTCACCCAAACCCGTCAACGGAGCTGCAACAGGCTGTTGTATCGAGGATAGCCAGGCGGGATCCGGTACTCGCACTCAGCCTGTCGCGGGGTGTGGCTGAATTGTCAACGCGAGTACGGGATGGCTTTGGCGAGTTATACGGCACCGATGGTGGGCCAAGCGAGATGTTAGTCAAAGCTGCTCAGGAGGCTCTTTCATCAAATCCAAATCAAGCATCGGAAATGGCCAAGCTCGCTTCAGCGGACGGTCTTTCCCAGCGGATGAGACTTTTCTTGCTTAGTCTCAGGAGCAAAGACAAAGCCGCAGCTGATGCACTATTCACGTCAACTTTGCACCATGCTGCCGCCCGCAGGCCGAAACATTTGGTCGAGGCCCTTTTTCATTGGGACTATGCTTTTCAGCGCAAAATAATCTACTTGGGGGCCGTGGCCTGGTTTCGGGAGTCGCCGGTAGAATATCCGGTGCCGGCAGCTCTGAAACAGGGGGCGCTGAAATTTGCTGTTGACGCTGTAGTTGAAAACACGCAGCAATCTCACCTTTCTTCGGTGCCCGATTCCCAGAGATCACTCCTGCTTGAGCGCTACGCTCTGATCCACTCCCTCGCCTCTCAGATTCTTGCCGATGTCGAAGCGCTCATGCCTTCAGCTTCCCCCGTTTTGCTCGCTGCGCTAAATAGATTGGACCACGAGTTGAAAGGGCAGGGACGGACGCCGCCGGAACCGCCGGAGCCGCTTCCCCAACCCCAGGCCGCTCAGGGAAACATTGAAAAGCTGCTTGAACGGGCGCGGACGGCACCTACCATTGCGGCCCAGGATGGCTTCTATGCTAAAGCCGCATTGCGTTTGTATCTGGCCGGAGAATACGAACGCGCTCTGGAAGTTGCTCGTAGTATCGATGACTCGTCACTGCGGCTTAAAGTAATGGAGCCTATCAGGTTTGATTGGGTGGGAGACTTGATCGAGCGAAACAACCTGGAAGCAGCCACCGATCTTATTCAGCCGGTCGTGAATGTTGAGCTGCGAATCGCGCTTCTGACCCGACTTGCAAATGCCTACTTCACAACCAAGAATCCAGCTGCCGGCCTTGCGCTTTTGCAAGAGGCTCAGGTTGCGGTCGGCAAAGCAAAGCCATCCTCTTATCTTGCGTCCGCGATACTTGCTATCGGCAAAGCCTATCTGAAGCTAAATGATCGCGATCAGGCGGAAGTGGCAGCCACCCTCGCCATCGAGTTGATTAACAAAATGGACGAAGGCAGCGAATGGGATCTCTTCAGTGGATCAAGTGTCGCTGTCGGACGACTCGCCATCCAAGACATTCAATGGACAAATCGAAAAGACGGCGGCCTTGAGTCGCTTACAGTTGTTTACCCCCGTCTTGCGGGCCTGCTTGATGTGTTGCCAATGGTCTCTGAAGTCGACTTTGATGGAGGGTTAATGCTGGCACGACAACTTAAACCGAAGGGATTGAACCACGCAGTCCAGGCCGCTTTGTGTCGGCAAACCATTGAGCGTATCCAGCGCAACAAGAGACCCGCCACTCGGGGAAGCAGTGGCAGATAAGTCCTCGGGTAGCTCTGACAAATAACGTTTTCGATCTTGATATCTCGAGCGCTGACCAGGTTTTCAAGCTTCAGGACACTTTAGACTGAAATCGGCCATCGTTGCCGTAAGGAGGAAGAAAATGAAAAAGGTACTGCTCGCCATCGCCCTTTCAGTTACAGCAAGTAATCTGGTAATTGGCGTCACCTATGCCGCCATTTGTCAGGGTTCGAAAGGGGCAAGAGCTTGCGGAAATACATGCGTTGCCACCGCAGGCGGGGGCTGTGAATGCACCGGATCCTGCAGCGCAGAGGAGCGGAGATGGGTTGCCGGAGACCGGGAACTCGTAGCTGAAGTTGAAGAAGGCAATGTGGACTAGTCGGAATCGGTAGCTACTAACTGGAACCCTGCGCCGTTTAGCGCTACCCAATCTTTTCACCTCATCGTCATTGGCGCTTGGTCGCCGGGAAGGAGAATATAATGCTGAGAAAGATATTGCTTGTTCTTGCGTTGGTAGTGACCGCGGGTAATCTAGCAGCCGGGGTCACGTATGCCGCGCTATGCCGAGGTTCCGGAGGCGCCAGGGCCTGCGGCGAGATCTGTTCGTCAACCACGACCGGTAATTGCGCCTGTTCTGGTGCGTGTACCGCCGAAGAAAGAGCGTGGGTCGCAGGAGCTGGCGGTTCGTTTGCCGAAGTCGAGGAAGGTAACGTTTACTGAAGCTTAAAAGGGAGGATGAGATGACGCGTAAGATATTTCTCACTATTGCGTTGATCGTAACCGCGTGCAATTTGACCCTTGGCGTTGCTTACGCTGCAGTGTGTCAAAGTTCAGGTGGGGCGAGAGCTTGTGGAGCATCTTGCACTACACTTTCAGGAGGGGCTTGTGCTTGCCAGGGAGCCTGTTCCGCGGATGAGAGGAACTGGGTGGCGGGGACCAAGGCGGCAGAGGCCGCTGAAATTGAGGAAGGCAACGCGTACTAGCGTCCCCGTCGCCTGTTTGAGAAGTTGTTAGTTGCAACGCGGGGTTGGCGATTCCGGACTCGGGTGGCGTGCCGAAGAGGGTTTGCATTGGTGGCTCTCGCGGACTATGCCTCGCGTAGCGAGAAACGGTATTGGAACGCCCACGTCCCAGGCAGCTCTTCACCGCTACCCACTTACGATAGTCGCGCTATGTGAGTGTTTCCACTTGGCTCGGCTATCGTTAGTGACCTTATTCACCAACTATGATGCCGGCTGCTCCGGCACAATCGGAGAAAAACCATGAAGAAAACAGTACTCACTTTTGCGCTCCTGGTTACTATGTGTAATCTCGCATTGGGTATCACGTACGCGGCCACTTGCAAGGGCCCTGGCGGCTCAAGACTCTGTGGATCTACATGCGTCATCCAAGCAGGAGGTTCCTGTGTTTGCGAAGGAAGTTGCACCGCTGAGGAGAGGGCCTGGGTCGCTGGTGGTGGTTTCGCTGAAGTGGAGGAGTCCAACGTCTATTAAGATCGCTCCCAGCTTTGAAGGTGGCATCGCGCCTGAGCCGAAGTAGCGCGGCATTCTTGTTCGGCACAGGCGCACCATCGCTACCCTCTGGTTCACTATGTGGCGCGGGAGATGGCCGTCAAACTCCAGACGTCGGCACACTTTTGTCGAATTCAGCCTGACGCGCTTGCGCTGACGACCCTTATTAATTTGCGCAACCTTGAGCCTTCGCAGTCGACTATGCCCAGCGCTCCGAAAGAGGAGCAAGATCACAACCCTGGCGCTCGCGGTAGACAGTCTTTGAACACTTCGCAGCAATTCGAACGTCGCCCGTCAATCTGGCATTGTCAGATCAATCCGAGCGCCACGAAGTTGTCGACATGCTTGATCTAAAAGTACGATACTCCGCTGCACTCCCGTTAACTCAACTACTTCCCGAACTTTTCTTTGGCCTCACGCCTACGCTGCACGCCGCGCAGCCAGATCTCAAAGAAACCCTCAAGGAGGGTGGTCGAAGCGCTACGGAAGGAAGACGTGGCAACCGCTTGCGAAACGCACTCGTGGTCGCGGAAATAGCGCTCTCGGTCGTCTTACTTACAGGCGCTGGCCTGATGATTAGGAGTGTCGTGCGGTTGCTGGACGTGAAGCTCGGCTTTGACCCAGGGAATCTACTCACGATGCAGCTCGAACTTCCCACTTCGAAGTATCCCGAGAATCAACAGGTGACGGCTTTCTATCGGCAACTCCTTGAGCGTGTTAAAGCCGTACCGGGGGTGCAGGGCGCCGCTGTGGGCAATCAGCCGCTTCCAAGCGAGGAGAAGAGTAAATTCCTCTTTCAAAGCCGAGGGTCGGACGTTGGAAGGTGGTCGCGACATAGCTGACTTCAACCTGATCAGTCCCGACTACTTCCGCACAATGAATGTACCGCTGTTGAAGGGCCGCTATTTCGACGCTGCTGACATGAAGCTCTTCTGGAGTCGCACCATAAGAACCTTGGTCAGCCACTTTGAGTAGGCAACGCCTGGCTTTGAGAAGTTTGGTATTTATCCCGGTAGGTAAGCGCCACTTGCGAAGAGCTTCAAGCTACGCTTACTCAACCCGACGCCTCTGTCTGAGACACTGGATACCGTCCGCCCCGACGTCGGCACCATCGCTGAGCGGCTGGTCGCACTCCGCAACGACGTTGTAGAGATCGCGAAAGCGGTTACCGAGATTGCTAAAGGAAATCGCCGGATAGAGAGCAAGGTCAACGGCATCTCCATCGACTTGACGAGATCAAGGGGATCCTGCAAAACCACGAAGTGCGCCTCCATCTTCCCCTCACCCTGGTAACTGTACAGAATCCCCTCATTTCCTCATCCCCAAAATCAATATGCCCAAAACCGGCACCGGAGTCATCCACCAGTGGTCGGCTTCTGCTCGTAGAGACGATCTGGCAGACGCTCCAGAGACGCTGCACCATACAGCCACCATCTATGTTAGTTGCTGAACACACCCGCTTGGCCTTTACGAGAGGGCTAAGGCCCGGCGTGTTGGCTTGATCCATCAGACCAACTGGCCCGAGCCTGAGCAAACCGAAGGATCGAAGACCGCTTGTTGTCATGGAGGCTAAGCGGTGCAGGAACCCGATTGTCATTCGTTCATCGTCAAGATTTGGCTGGAGG
>JBGTCM010000052.1:0-2553 GCA_041748795.1 Pyrinomonadaceae bacterium | reverse complement strand
CGAAGAGAGACCGCGCATTGCCGGGCAGCTCGAGTTTCGGAATCTCACGCTTCGATACAACCCAAACGACGAGCCCGTGCTCAAGGACATCAATTTGCGCATTCCTGCCGGGCAAACTGTCGCCATCGTAGGGCGCACCGGCAGCGGCAAGTCTTCGCTCATCAATCTTATTCCACGGGTTATCGAGGCTCCGGAAAACACCGTGCTGGTCGATGACGTTTCGGTTCGCGATTATCCGCTGGCGCAGTTGCGCTCAAGCATTGGATACGTGCCGCAGGAAACTTTTTTGTTCAGCGACACGCTCGCTGAGAACATCGCGTTTGGAGTAGGTACCGCCGATCGAAAGCAGATTGAATGGGCGGCGGATATCGCCGGGCTGACGGACGATATCAGCACTTTTCCTGACGGTTTCGACACGCTTGTTGGCGAGCGCGGTCTTACGCTTTCCGGCGGCCAAAAGCAGCGAACTGCTATCGCCAGGGCAATCCTGCGAGAGCCTCGCATACTGATTCTCGACGACGCTTTGTCATCCGTCGATACTTACACTGAGGAGATGATCCTGAGGAAGCTTCGCGGAGTGATGCGCGGTCGCACGAGCCTGATTGTTTCACATCGCATCTCAACGGTGCGTGACGCCGACTTGATATGCGTACTGGATGAAGGCCGCATCATCGAACAAGGCACACATCAGCAGTTGATACAACTTGGCGGGGAATATGCCGCCCTCTACGAACGGCAGTTGCTCGAAGAGGAACTCGCCGCAACCGGGTAGATATATGGACGTCGATTTAAACAAACGATATCAGACATTGCTTTTCTTGTGGTTTGCGTTGCTGATGAGCATCGTTCTCTACTTCGTCGTGGCCTTGTTGGCGGGGCCTGATGCCGGCGCAGCGCCTGGCAGCTCCAATTCACTGCTGACCTTCGCGCTCGCGGCGCTGGGTACGTTCGTCGTAGTCATTTCATTTGCGGTAAAGCGAAAACTCCTCGATCGTTCAATCGAAAACCAGGATGTCGCACTCGTCCAAAAGGCGCTTGTAGTTGCGTGTGCTATGTGCGAAGTCACCGCACTGATGGGACTGTTGGAACGCTTCATTATCAGAAACAGCGACTACTATCTGCTGTTGATCGTCGCAGCTATCGGAACTGTTTTGCATTTTCCCCGACGCGAACAACTTCAGGCAGCATCTTATAAAAGCTCAGGTGGTGGCCCAACTCTGTAGATATGTCCACAGCGGTCAAACAGTTTCACGAAGAAGAAGCCATCGGGAAGACCTACGACTTTCGAGTCGCTCGCAGGCTGCTTCGCTACTTAAGGCCTTACTTGCGGTTCCTTATTCCGGCGATCTTCCTCACTTTTGCTTTGAATTTGCTGGGAATACTTCAACCCAAATTCACTCAGTATGCGATCGACTGGCACATCCTGCCGCGACAGTACGCTGGATTGGAGCTTCTCCTGGTGCTGTATGCAGGGGTTCAAATTCTGCGTTTTATGTTTTCGTATTTTCAGGCGTTGCTCCTTAACACGGTGGGCCAGTATGTGATGTTTGATATGCGGCGCGAGCTCTACGATAAGCTGCAGCATCAGGAGGTGGCCTACTACGATCGCAATCCGGTTGGCCGAATAATGACGCGTCTCACGAGCGACGTGGATGCGCTCAACGAACTCTTCACCGCGGGTGTCACGGATTTGCTCGGCGACCTGGTGATGATTATTGCGATCATCGCGGCCATGCTGTGGATGGACGTACGACTTACCTTGATAACACTGTTGACGGTGCCCATGTTGTTTGCGGCAACTTCATGGTTTCGCAAGGGCGCGCGAAAAGGTTACGACATGGTGCGCACCCGGCTGGCACGCATCAATTCGTTTCTCCAGGAACATTTTGCCGGTGCGCAAACGGTACAGATTTTTAACTCTGAAAAGAAATCGCTCAAGAAGTTTCAGGAGATCAATGCCGACTACCGCAAGGCAAACATCGACACAATCTTTTATTACGCGGTCTTCTTTCCGCTCGTAGACTTTATCGGCGCGGTAGGCGTGGCGTTGATTATCTGGTACGGCGGCTACCGGCTGATGCAGAACACTCCCGAACAAACCGTGCTGACGCTGGGCGCCCTCGTTGCCTTCATACAGTATTCCGGGTTTCTCTTTCAGCCGATTCGCGACATTTCTGACAAGTACAACGTGTTGCAGGCTGCGGTAGTGGCCTCGCATCGCATCTTCAAGACGTTGGATCTTCCCATAGCGATCACGTCCCCGGATAAGCCTCGGAAATCGGGACGAGCCGTCGGCGAAATTGAATTTGAAAACGTTTGGTTTGCTTACAAAGACGAGCACTGGGTCCTTAAAGACGTATCCTTCACAGTCAAACCCGGGCAGTCGATCGCTTTGGTGGGCCATACCGGTTCCGGCAAGACAACCATCACAAATCTTCTGATGCGTTTTTACGACGTGCAGCGGGGCCGAATTCTTTTGGACGGCGTCGACATACGCGAATGGGACTTGCAATCCCTCAGGGAAAACTTCGCTGTGGTGTTACAGGAAATATT
>JBGTCM010000051.1:0-9099 GCA_041748795.1 Pyrinomonadaceae bacterium | reverse complement strand
CCGCGTGATGCTCACTTACGAATTGCCGCTCAACGAGATCGTGCTCGACTTTTATGATCGTCTAAAGTCCACTTCAAGAGGCTACGCTTCACTCGATTACCACCTGGCCGGCTACTGGGAAAGTGATCTGGTCAAACTCGATGTGCTGGTTTCAGGTGAGCCGGTTGATGCGCTTTCCCTCGTCCTTCATCGCGATACAGCGCAGGCAAAGGGCCGCGCGCTCGCCGCCAAAATGAAAGAGCTCATTCCTCGTCAGCTTTTCGAGGTGCCCATTCAGGCTGCCATCGGCATGAAAGTGATTGCGCGTGAAACGGTAAAGGCCATGGGCAAAAACGTAATCGCCAAATGCTACGGCGGCGATATCTCACGCAAACGCAAACTGCTGGAGAAGCAGAAGGAAGGCAAGAAACGCATGAAGAAAGTTGGACGCGTGGAGATCCCGCAGGAAGCGTTTCTAGCTGTTTTAAGGGTGAACGACTAGGCTCCGCAAAGAAAACGGTAATTCCTCTCAGTTGCATGGGAATTAAGGGGAGCGTTTGCTTGAGAGGTTCGCGCCTCAGGAAGATCACACTTTTAGCTGGACATCCCAAACCAGGTGAAAAGTGGGTAGTTTTGCTGATCAATTACAGAACCCAGCGCGGTAGCGCGGGATGCCTAAGGCTACTTAACATAATTAGTTGGGTCTTCATAATGCTCTCCGCTTCTGGCATCCCGCTACCGCGCTGGGTTCTGTAAGTGGTTTTCTGAATCAATCTGCGATCAGTACCCGAAGAAGTGGAGGCCAATTCAATTAGTTCGTCTTATCAAGATGAATAGGCCGAACACAGGACTGGGAGACCGTAGAAATGAAACGCTGCTTAGTCATTGTGCTTGGAGTTCTTGTGAAACGAGAATTTGACACGAAAGATGGTGATACGACTCTGAAGATTGAGGATCTGAAGTGGTGACTTCCAAACGTCCCAGCAAGCGCTCGTCGCGTCTCAAGGAAGTAACAATTTTTTGCGACGGCTCGAGTCTCGGCAACGGCCAGATGGCAACTCGCGCGGCCGCAGTTGCGCTGCTTGGGTATCAGAGGGTTTGGCGCGCGGTCGGCACTTATCTGGGACAGGCTACGAATCAGCAGGCGGAGGTTGCGGCTGCGGCACTGGGGTTGGAGGCACTGAAGGAACCGTGCCAGGTTCATTTGCACACCGATTCACGTTACGTGGTCGAAACCATGAGTGGCCGGTTCCGGCGCAAGACCAATCATGAATGGTGGCAGCGTTTGGACCAGGCGGCAGCCCGGCACAAAGTAATCTGGCAATGGACGCGCGGACACGACGGGCATCTGGTGCAGGAAGCCGCTGACCGTGCCGCGCGTCGTATTGCTGCCAAGGGCCATGTGGATGAAGAAGTTTTACGCGACGCCATCGATAAAGTGGGCGATTGCGATCCGGCGGAGTTAGCGGCCAAATAGGGGGTACAGTGTGACGATGAAGTCAGTACCACCTCGCGGTAGCGGGTGGGTCGCTCACTCAAGTCAAACATTGTGGTAATGAAGCTGGTGGGGAGCGTACATTATGAGGGTCGTCTTGACCTCAACGGATCCACCCACCCGCTACCGCGAGGTGGTACTGACTCCATCATCACGTGGCACATGTACCCCTATCCCGCGCTACCGTGCTCGGTTCCGTATCGCTTATAATCCTGCGTCCGTTTCCCAAACGTCTTCCCAGGAAATAAAATCCAAGCAGGCATGGCTCTCTTTCGCTCAATCAGCAGGCTGATATTGTCCGCGCGCGTTCCGCGGCGACACGGAAAACCGTTAGTCTGTGCTGTCATTTTCCTGTTATTTCCCTTAGCACTCCTCGCACAACACCTACCCTCCGGCTGGCAATGGCAGAATCCATTGCCCCAGGGCAATACGATCAACAACATAAAATTTGCTGGGGACAAAAAACACGGTTGGGCTGTCGGCAGTGATGGCGCAATTCTGAGCACCAGCAACGGTGGCTTTGCATGGGAGATGCAGGCATCTCCTGCAAACACCACTCTCTACGGAATCAGTGTAATTACGAAATCGCGCGCGGTTATCTCCGGAGCGCGTGGCGTGATCCTGACCACGACGAATGGCGGCAATAAATGGGTGTCCCGATCATCAGGGAGTAAAGATCATCTTTTTGCAGTCGCCTTCGCTTCGGACGATCCGCTTCATGGTTGGGCAGTTGGGACTTTCGGCGCAATCATTGGTACAACCGACGGCGGTCGAACCTGGAAACTTCAACAGAGTCGCACGACTGCGCACATGTTCGCAGTCGCATTTCGTGACACGAAGACGGGCATTGCGGTTGGTTCGCGAGGTACTGTGCTTACCACAACCAACGGCGGCGCTGAGTGGAAACAACATAGCGGCCTCGCCAGTGGGCAATTGACAGGCGTCGCTTTCATTTCCGACAAACGCGCGATCATAGTCGGCTATCGAGGCACCATACTGCGAACTGACGACGCGGGGGCGAGCTGGCAAGCAGTGAATTCACTCTCTACCAACGATCTTTTTGCCGTTTCTTTTACTGATGAAAACCACGGCTGGGCATCAGGTGACAGCGGTGTTGTCTTGACGACAGGAGACGGCGGCAACATCTGGTTGCCGGTAAGCGTTCGCACCAGTCCCAAGCTTTCTTCGATTCATTTTGCGGACGAGTATCTCGGATGGGCCGCCGGCGCCGATGGCCTGGTAGTGCGTACGGATGATGGCGGTCTCTCCTGGCGTCGGTTAACCGAAGGCGGACGCGAGGATCTGTCTCACATTTTCTTTTGGGACAACTCTCATGGCTGGGCGGTAGGCGCACGCGGAAAAATTCTCTACACAAGTTCGGGCGGCAAAAGCTGGGAGGTCCGGCAATCCGGAACCACCAATCAACTCAATTCGATCACCTTCACTAACCAGAAGATTGGATTTGCGGTTGGTGATCGGGGAACGATTCTTCGCTCCGACACCGGCGGCGCGATTTGGACGCCGGTCAAAATCGAATCCAGAGAAGATCTGTTCGGCATCGATTTCGTCTCGGCGTATGAGGGTTTCATAGTAGGCGCGCGAGGAACGATTTTGCGTACGTCGGACGGCGGTGAAACGTGGCATTTGCAAGTGTCAAACACTTTGAGTTGGCTCGAGGATGTTAGTTTCATGGATCCGAATCGCGGGATCGCAGTTGGTTCAAACGGGACGATCCTGCGGACGGTAGACTCAGGCCAATCGTGGAAGCGAGTCGATAAAAACCTGAGGGAATGGCTTTATGCAGTGACTTTTGCCAACGCGGCCAGAGGATTCGCAGTAGGAGCAAAGGGAATAATTCTCCGCACCGATGACGGCGGCGAAACCTGGAAAGATCTTGAAAGCGGTTTCAACAGTAATCTGTTTGCCGTAGCAGCTGGGTCACATTTCGACGTTATCGCGGCGGGCGATCAGGGCAGAATTATTCATAGCATCGACGGTGGCGCAACCTGGCAAGGCCAGCCTTCAATTACCAGCTCGACGCTTTTTTCGGTTGCCTATCGTGGCGGATTCAACGTTTGGGTAGCCGGCAAGGGTGGCGCAATTCTGCGGCGCACCGATCCTATTGCCACCGTCAGTATTCCCACTCCGAAACTTCCGCCTGGCTTGCGCGGCAGCCCGCCGAAGCTTCAATCGACAACCGTTACTCCACTTGACGACGGCGACATCCCTCGCGCCGTTCCACCAGACAAGAAACCCTGAACCCTGCGCTGATTCTAATTCGAAGGACCTATAAGAGACGTCGCCAACGATAAGGCCTGCTGGTAGAGGTTGTCGTCGCTGAGTATTGCGACGCGATTGAGTTGAAGGGTGATTTCTCGACCGCCTTCGCCCTCCCTGACGGGCGGGGCTACTGCCCCGATCCGCCCCTTCCTAGCGGTCGGGCTTCCGCTTCTTAGAAACTCCGTCTACCGGAGAGATGGAACAAGTTGGAACCCAAGCGATTTTGCTTGAGTCATTAGGTGCTTAAGCCGGCGCTCCTGATACTTTTGCTCATAGGCTTGTTGACCGATTTCTACAAAGGTTTGTGCCCTGAGTTAGTAATGCATAGTAGATACGAGCAATCTTGTGCGCCGTGGCGGTGATTGCTTGTTTGCCTCCACTACGCGCTTTGATGCGGCGGTAGAACGCGCCTAAAGCCGACTGGCTGCGAGATAGCGTGGACGCCGCCATCCGAAAAGCCTGGGCAGCTCGATTGGGATTGCGTTTCACCCTGCGAGACAAGACTTTGCCACCCGAGATCTTGGTCCCGGGACACAAACTAAGCCAGGAGCTAAAATGCTTGACTGTTTTCCAGGGACGTAAATCAAACCCGACTTCGCTGGTTAGTACTAGCAAGGTATCCGCTCCCAAGCCGGCAATGGCGAAGAGATCAACACCACTTTTCTGGAAGAGCAGGTCTCTCACATTGACCCCGCCTCGCTGCCGGTCTCTGGCTGAGGTCCGCTTTTGTTCTGGTGGCGGTGGTTGGTCGGTAACGTCCGGTTGCGCGGAGACCTGAGTGACGATCGCCTCGTCACAATCGCTTATCTTGGCTTGATATGTCTCGTAAAGGTCTACTGCCTGACGCAAAGCGAACAGGTGCTCCGCACGATAGTTGCCAACCAGTGACTTAGCGATGGTCGCGCTGTCGTGGTGACATTTGTTATCGCCGGTGGCTAGCTAGCACCTGAGGATCGCGCTCGCCGGCCAGCATGGCCTTAATGATCTTCATGCCTGTGACCCCGGTGATGTCGGATACTACATTGTGCAACAGCAGGTTCATCTGCTGCAGCGCTTTCTGCATATGCTGAATATGCTTGCTGGCACTTTGGGTGAGCATCTCGCGCTGCCGCAGGTAGCTGCGCAAGACACAGAGTTCATCCGGAGGTCGATACGCGCCGGCCAACAGACCGTAGGTGTGTAGTTGCTGGATCCATTGGCAATCGAGAATATCCGATTTGCGTCCCGTGACATTCTTAACGTGTCGCGCATCAACCAACTTAACTTCGAAACCCCGGCGTTCTAGTAATTCGAACAAAGGGATCCAGTAAACGCCAGTTGATTCCATGGCCACTGTAGTGACGCCGCACTGCTGCAACCAATCAGCCAGGGCATTGAGATCCGCGGTGAAAGCGCCAAACTCCCGCACCGAAACTTCATCGCGGCCTTCGGGTACAGCCACCATATGTAGCTCAGACCCGATATCAATACCTGCGGCGTTGAGGTTGATATGTTGCAATTGCTTTGGCAGACTCCGGATGTTGAAACTTTTTGACTGTGCGCTTTTCCTGCGTTTGCTCATTGGGCTGCTCCTTAGCGGAAATTTCACTGCGATTTGCTTACAAGCGCAGGGGAGCTCTTCTTTGTATTCTTCTTAACGGGATATTAGCCACTTAAATGGCAGCAGCTAATTCACCAGTGTTATCGACACCAACCCCTGAGACCAAACTCGGTTACGGGCAAACCTAGCACCAATGCGGTGACGGCCTTCGCGACTTGTAAGCACTACTATCTTACCAATGTCGCACTTTGAGTTTCATCTCGTTATCTGCGCGTCGCAGACGAGCAAAGCTACTCGGTTGTGATTAAGGAACAACCGTCAGAGGAACCAACTGTTTGGTATCCGTGGATTTGTCCTTGCCCGAGCTAGCCGATTGCTTCGGATTTACCGACAAGTAATCCTCGATAAATTGGTCAATTAAGCTGGCGGTTAGGCGTTGAATCATCGGTGTTTCAAGCGTATTTCCCACGCCGTGGCTCCTCCAGGTTACAGCATCAGTTACTATAGACGGGTCGCGCGCGAGATGAACGCGTTGAATTAGCTTCACCTCAGTCTCAAAACCGTTGAGCTGGTCCAACGTGACCAATACTATGAGTCGAGGATTACCAGCCTTTCCAATTTCGTCGCTGAATCGAGACCGAGAAAACGGTATGCCGGCCTTTTCAAGTTTGGCCTTCGTGTCAGCTTCGAGCATTTTTAATACTCCCGGTCGTTTTACTTCATCGAACGCTTCTTCGCGAGTGGCGCCACCGCCGAACATGACTATAAGTCGGACACCTATTAGTCCACGCAAGTTGTCATTGCTCAGGGATTGCGCCGACGCCACGCTGCTAGTCGCTAACAAGAAGGTTAACGCGAGTATGATCCTTTTCATAGCTTTTCCTTTTCAACAAACAACTACAGCCCACCAGCTATTCCGTGAATAGCTCGTGGGATCCCGGGCTAGAAGTGGCTTTGTGGACGGTTAGTCTCTTGGTCTTGTCGAGACACCCCACAGGGCTCGCTAACAAGAAACACATCCCAGGCCCATCGGCCGACATGCTTGTTCTTGGCATCATCAACCTTCGCGCGATATTTGAATTGATTGCCAAATTCATCGACACGCTTCGACAACTTGTAATCGAGCGAGAGTGAATCGATGCCCAAATCCGGAAGCGCAGACAACTCGGATGATTCAGAAACGCCGTTGTGGTTCATATCCTGCCACAAACGCAGTCTTGAGAAAATCGTATCGCGGGTGTCGATCTTGCCGTCGCCATTGCCGCCGTTGACTTGTTTGTCGTATTCGGCCAGCGCGAGAAAGCCCTGCCTTTCCTGACCAGGCAGCGGTGCTGGCTGTTCCGTGAAATTGCCAAACAATTCTGTTCCGTCATCGATTGTGCCGTTGCTATCGCGATCAAGCGCAAGCCACGCGTCATCTGAAGACGCTGTTGTCCAACCTCGCTTCTCTGCGGTGCCGTCACCCTGCAAATCGAAATTAACCCCCATTTGCGCTGAAGTGAGGGCGAAGCCGTCGCCAGATACATCGACTAAGATGGGACTGCCATTGCAAGAGCCACTCAATTGCTGGTCATCGCAGCAGCACAGGCCACAATTGTACCGCCATGGCGACTCACACGAAATTGGTTCACAATCATTGCTGCGCGGGTTGAGCGTCACGGTGCCAGTGAGAGGGCCGTCACTTCCGTTCTGACCAGGCGCGCCCTGGGTGCCGCTTCCACCGGGACTACCCTGTGGACCGGTATTGCCGAGCATAGCCAGATTACAACCTGAGGCGCCGCCGTCCAGACCACCATCGCCGCCGGGTCCGCGGTCTCCTGGGTCTCCGGGTAAGCCACCGGGAGCACCTTGTTTGCCACCCCCCGGATACGGCTCCGTAGTGATGTAGTTGGTACCCCGACATTCCGGATAGCTGACGGTAATGTTGCCACCGTTACCGCCGTTTCCACCCGTGCCGCCTACACCGCCGACGCCACCTTGGCCGCCAGTTCCGCCGGGGCCTCCAGTTCCACCGGCGCCTACACCGCCCTGGTTACAAGCGCAGTTGGCGCCGAGCCCACCGGTACCCCCGGTGCCACCTGTCCCGCCCTTACCCCCTTTTCCACCGGGGCCGGGAATTCCTCCGGGGCCCCCGTTCGCCAGAAAGATATAGTTGCCGATGGGATTATTTGGAATGCTAAAGTTTATGTTCCCAGCGGGTCCACCATTGCTGCCATTTATTAAGGGATTAGTCGCTGCCGAACCTCCGGGCAGGCCAATCGCACCTTGATTTCCAGATCCGCCGGTTCCGCCATTGACGGACGAAGTGCTACCGCACGTGCCACCTGCGCCGGTTGCACCCGGGCTCGGGCTACCCGTCGACCCCTGTGCACCTTCAATGCCCCACTCCCCGTCACCGTTAAATGCGCCATTCTCGTTTGGAGGCTGCTGAAAGAATCCGGCTTTGATTATCCTGACGCTGCGGCTTCCGCTTGCCATGGCGCGCCGGCTTTCCAGCCAGTCTGATGGTCCCAGACCGCTTGTATTTATCGTAATTGTGCCGCCGCGTATAATAGGCATGACAGGCAAGCTTCGATTACCTCGATTACCGGCCCAACTAGCATTTATGAACCGAACGCCAGTTTTCGGGCGCGCGCGAGCCAAAGCTGTCTGGTAAGAAGTACCCAAGAGGCCGGATTCATCCACTGGATAGACATAAATATTGAACGGTCCTCGAATAACCGCCTCATGTCCATCGAAGATTAGATTTCGGACGAGAATTACCGTATCACCTTCCAACCGAACCTTTTCAGGGAGATACAGCGTGTGGGCCATCTGGACACCCTTTAAGCGATTGGTGCCGCGTCTCACCTCCCGTAGCTCAGGCATCTGATTGAAGGTAGCTTTCAATGTCTTGCGCCAATCTGGCGTAAGCAATATCTCGGGATCGAATGGGACATTCTTCTCGACGAGAAGCTTTTTAGCGTTCTCAAAGTTCTTTTTGCCATCGCCGGTAGTTTGAATTTCGGATTGAGCGGGCGAGATGGGATTCCCGAAACGACTATGATTGGTGTGAAACGCTAGGGTTTGAAAGGTTAAAAGGCAAAGTGCGGAAGCACAAGCGAAAAGTGTTTTCAATTAATCTCCTTCACTCAGGTTAAGAGGCTGAAAAGGAGGCTGGCTAACTGAGTCATCGGCTGAGTCGGGTAGGAAGCCTTGAGGTGCGGCAACCCTACGCCTTCACATGAATGGTAGTCAAGGAAAATTCGCTGAAGCGGGATTTCGATTATAACAAAGGCTTTTGCAACGTGTTTGCTATTTGGGGAACGGCGAAGTAACCGAGAGGCTTGTAGACCCGCGGACGACTGAGCTGGTTATCGGTCGGCGATTGTCGGTTCCTTGCTAGTTCGTTTGCTCTGGGTGCGATGACGTGGAGAGATCAATGAGCTTTGCCGCGACCGTCATCGCCTGTTGATAAAGGTTATCGTTGCTGAGTATTTCCATCTCACGGCTGAGCAACTGGGCCAGGCTGCGGTTTCTCACCGGCAGCAAACGGCCTCGGTGGATGTCCGTTCCGATGTTTGCTTCCGCCAGAATGTGAAGGTTGTCTGAGCTGCGCTTGACTGAAAAAGATGCGGGTTGACTGCCGCTTGTGCGCAGCTCAACCTCGACGAGCCGGCCGGGCTTGTGTTTGGCAAGCTCGACGCGATTGAGTTCCAGAGTGACCTCTCTCTTGAGTGCGCCCTCCCTAACGGTCGGGCTACTGCCCCGATCGGAGCCCTCCTTAACGGCTGGTCTACGGTCCCGATCCGCGACCTCGCTATCT
>JBGTCM010000050.1:0-3964 GCA_041748795.1 Pyrinomonadaceae bacterium | reverse complement strand
GTCTTGTCGGTGGTCTTCATGTTAATCACACCTTTTCCACCCCGCGATTGCAGCCGGTAGGTGGTTATCGGCGTCTGCTTCCCATAGCCCTTCTCCGATACCGACAGCATCTTCTCGTTGTCATCTGCCGAAACAGGACAGACGGACACCACGTAATCATCCGTGCGCAGGTCGATGCCTCTAACGCCACGAGTAGCGCGGCCCATTGGTCGCACGTTTTTCTCGTCGAAACGAATGGCGAGGCCGTTGTGTGTGGCAATAAAGATTCGCTTGGTGCCGTCAGTCAACACGACGTCGAGCAACTGATCGCCGTCATCGATATTGATGGCGATGATTCCGTTTGTACGGATGTTCTGGAAATCGGCGAGCGAGGTCTTCTTGATCACGCCCTTGCGCGTGACCATCAAGACATAACGGCCCTCGGCAAAATCTCGGACCGGGACGACACCAGCCAGTTTTCGTTCCGAAGGAATATTGATCAGGTTGACGACTGCCTTACCGCGCGCGGCGGCCGCGGCATCAGGCACCTCATGGACCTTCAACTTGTAGACCATGCCGTCGTCAGTGAAAATCATCAGGTAGGCATGAGTGGACGCAATGAACAGGTGCTCGACATAGTCGCTGCCCTTGGCGGCCGCTCCGAAACGCCCTTTGCCTCCGCGACCCTGTCGCGAATAAGTCGTAACCGGAGTTCGCTTGATGTAACCGCTGTTGGTGACTGTGATGGCCACGTCTTCATCGGCAATTAGATCCTCGATCGAGTACTCGACGCCTTCCTCAACGATCTCCGTTCGGCGTTTGTCGCCAAAGTCCTTCTTCACTTCCTCCAATTCACTACCAATCACGCGTCGCAGCGATCGCTCGTTCGAGAGAATCTCTTCGAGCTCCGCGATGAGCTTAATGATTCCCTCATACTCGTCGGTAATCTTCTGTCGCTCGAGCGCAGACAGTCTTCGCAATTGCAGATCGAGAATGGCCTGCGCCTGTAAATCCGAGAACGACAGACGCTCCATTGTCTTCTGGACTTTGCCGAGATAGGTCTTGATCGCCACATCGGTGGGCGCGCCCTTCCAGGTCTTAATCTCGAAGATGGTCTTCATCTGTCCCGTTAGCCAAAGCCGAGCTTCGTCGAGAGAACGGGAGTTTCGAATCAAGAGAACCACGTAATCCAGAATGTCGATCGCCTTGGTCAGGCCTTCGAGAATGTGTGCACGCGCCTTTGCTTTGCGCAGGTCATACTCGGTGCGCCGGCGGACCACCTCGCGACGGAAGTCGACGAAGCATTCCAGCATCTGTTTCAGATTCAGAACGCGCGGCTGGCCATTTACGATTG
Source organism: Pyrinomonadaceae bacterium (assembly GCA_041748795.1). Taxonomy (GTDB): domain Bacteria; phylum Acidobacteriota; class Blastocatellia; order Pyrinomonadales; family Pyrinomonadaceae; genus PSRF01. The sequence continues at coordinate 2,631 of JBGTCM010000050.1, read as the reverse complement.
CCAGATTGATCACGCCAAACGACGACTGCATCGGCGTCAGCTTGTAGAGCTTGTTGAGAACAATTTGAGGCACCGCATCGCGCTTCAGCTCGACGACGATGCGCATTCCGGATCGATCCGACTCGTCGCGCAGGTCGGAGACACCGTCCAGCTTTTTCTCATTAATGAGCTCGGCTATCCGCTCGATCAATCGCGCCTTGTTGACCTGGAAGGGGATTTCAGTAATCACAACCGCGTCGCGCTCCTGTGTGCCGCGGCCAATGCGATCAATTCCGGCGCGCGCGCGCATCTGTATAATGCCGCGGCCTGTCAGGTACGATTTCTTAAGTTCCTCTCCACCATAAATAAACCCGCCGGTTGGAAAGTCGGGACCGGTCACTATCTTCATCAGTTCTTCGATCGCGATTTCAGGCTTCCGCAACAAGGCAAGTGTCGCATCCACGATTTCAGTCAAATTGTGAGGCGGAATCTTTGTGGCCATACCCACTGCAATTCCGTCAGAGCCATTGATGAGCAGGTTGGGTATGCGCGCCGGCATCACTTTCGGCTCGCTCAGTGATTCATCGTAGTTTGGTTGAAAGTCGACCGTCTCTTTTTCGAGATCCGCCAGGATGGCGTTGGCCACGCGGGCCATGCGAATCTCGGTGTACCGCATTGCGGCAGCGGCATCGCCATCGACTGAACCGAAGTTTCCCTGGCCATCGATCAACGGATAGCGCATCGAAAAATCCTGCGCCAGACGAACAATCGTGTCGTAAACCGCAGTATCGCCGTGCGGATGGTATTTACCGATGACGTCGCCGACGATGCGTGCGCTTTTCTTATAGGGCTTGTTATACGTGTTGCCCAACTCGTGCATGGCCCACAGCACGCGGCGGTGCACGGGCTTAAGTCCGTCGCGTACATCCGGCAGCGCTCGTCCGATGATGACGGACATCGCATAGTCGAGATACGACCGCCGCATCTCGTCTTCAATGTTTATGTGATCGCGTTCAGAAGTGGTTTCCATCCGTTGGCCTTTCCAGTACAATCCGCCCGCCGTGGGCTTTGCTTTCGAAACTTTTGCCTGTCAGCGCAGGACAGTCCCAGCTCCAATATTGTGCTGGTATTCAATTGGTTTTAGGTGAGTTCTTTCGCGCTGAATTTAGGTTGTAAACGGCCGCGCGACAGGCAACTCAGGGCCGCTAAAAAGTAAGTGAGATTATAGCTCCCAATCGTGATATTTGGCAACTGGCAACAAGAGCAAAACCCTAATAAAATCAATGGCTTCGGCGACAATTTTACAATCACAATGGGCAGGGCAACGCGCAGCTCAATTACCGTCCGTTTTCAGGCTGGAAAGCCCCTGCTTTCAGCGTTAATCTTCCCATGCCTGACCAACAAAAACCCACGCGTGTCCGCGAGCGGCTGGAGCTTAAGTTACCGGTCCGAGTGCGCTGCCGCGAAACCGCCGACTTTGAATGGACAGAGATCACGCGCCTCATTGATGTAACTCCGTTTGGCTGCGGCTTCAACCTAAAGCGTCCGATTGAAAAAGGCCGTCTGCTGCACATGACGATGCCTATGCCACGCCAGCTTCGGGTGTTTGATCATGTAGAAGACCAATACAGAGTCTGGGCCCTCGTGCGAAGAGTCAAGTTGCTCGAACAACAAGGCAATCCGGCAAAGGTGTTTGAGGTCGGAGTTGCATTTATCGGGAAACATCCGCCTAGAAGCTATGAAGCGGATCCGTCGAAGCGTTACGTAAGCGAGGGAGACACGCCCGATAGTTTTGTTGCCGTAGAAGACTGGATGCCGCCGCAAATGGCTTCCGAAGATAATCGAGTTCACACGCGGCACAACATTCCCGTGGACATATTGATCGAAACTTTCGATGACGCGGGTGCCCTTGTCGATAAAGAGCAAACCGTAGCAGAGAATATCAGCAGCCAGGGTGCGGCAATCTACACCAGTCTTAAGGTACCGACCGGTCGATTCATACGGCTGACAAGCGCTGAGTACAAACTTACGGTCCATGCGGCAGTCAGAGGACACAGCATAGGCGCCTCAGGCGTGCCGAGGATTCACGTCGAATTTATCGATCGCGAATGGCCGTTGTGAGCGGGCAGTAGCCCGACTGTGAGGGAAGGCGTTCGATCTCGAATCATGCGCCCTCCTTTAACGGCCGGGCTACTGCCCCAGTTGTTAAAAGACCCCGCGTTGGTTGGAATTCAGAAAAGACTTGAGCGACCCAGGAACATCCCCGCGAGACATTCCCCCTGCGAAACAGAAGCAGGCTGAAACTGCCTTGTCACAATGGTCCATCGGCCTGGTGCGGACGGTTGTGAGTGCAGTGAGCCATGTCTTGTGGCGTTTGGAATTTAAGGGAGTGGAAAACATTCCACGGCAGGGCGGAGTCATCATTGCATCAAATCATCAAAGTTACGGAGATCCTGCCTGGCTAGCCTTGCCCATCAAGCGGCCAGTTCGATTCCTCGCGTGGAGCGAAGCTTTTTCCTGGCCCGTGATCGGTAAGGCGATACGATTACTCGGCGCCTGGCCACTTCAAGTGGAAGGCAGCGACCCAGCCACGATCCGTCGATCATTAACATGGCTGCGAGAAGGTGGAGTGATCGTGATATTTCCCGAAGG
>JBGTCM010000049.1:0-2978 GCA_041748795.1 Pyrinomonadaceae bacterium | reverse complement strand
TCTTGATCATGATCTCCCCCTATTTCTCCTTTGCCAGATTAAAACGTTCTAATCGTGACGCAACCATCATGGCCGCCGCAATAACGACTATCAGCACCACGCCGTACGCCGCAGCGGTTCCTAAATTGAAGTCGCGTAGTTCTGATGCAATCGCAATTGACACCGGCCTGTTGGTTGGAACAAATACCAGCACTGAAGCTACATATTCGCCCAGCGCAATTACAAACGCCAGCAGGGTGCCGGCCACAGCTCCCGGCCAGACGAGCGGCAGTATGATTCGAGTAAACCTTTGCCATGCGCGCGCTCCGAGACTCGAGGCTGCCTCTTCGAGTGCCGCATCGACCTGCTCCATACTCGCCTGGACCGCCCGCACCACCAGGGGCATGAATCGCAGAAAATAAACTGCGGGCAAAATCCAGAATGTGCCGACAAGAATGAACGATCCAAGCAGCGGAGATGACTGGCCGTAAGCTTCGGCAAGCGAAACAGCCACGACGGTGCCGGGTAGGGCCCAGGGCACGAGTATCAACCACGACAGTAGCCGCTTCCAGTTTTGCCCGCCCGTCCGTCCGGCCTTCCTTCCAACCTTCTTGGCTAACAAAGTGACGACGCAGAAGCTCCAGATGAGTGCGGCAATCGAGGCGATGGCCGACATGAGGAGACTATTTACAAACGCATCGCTTGCCGAAGGGTCGGAAAATACTCGCACGTAGTTGTCAGTGGTGTATGCAGGTGGCAGGGCCTGCGTGGTCCATGTTCCTTCGCGTGCAAAACTCACGAGCACCAAAGTCGCCACCGGTAGAATGAGCAGTACCGAAAATACAATTCCGGAGGTGATGGCGATCACCCGCGCCCTTCCGGTCTCGATGGCTCGTCGTCTACGCGCCGTTCCTTTCATCGCGGCAGCGGCAAACCTGCGGGTGCCTTCGTAACGCTGAAAAAAGACGAGAGCAGTTAGTGAGATTGCTGCCAGGATCACGGTTTCCGTTAATGCCATCGTCAGATCGCCGCGTTGCCGGGCTGTGTAAATTTCCAGCGTAAGCACGCGCACGTCACCGCCGAAAAGTAACGGAGCGCTGAACGAGGCCATCGATGTCATGAAAGTCAGCAGAGCGGCCGCGACAAGGGCCGGCGTCAGCTGCGGCAATACTATCTTTGTGAGCACGCGAACCTTGCTTGCGCCCAAACTCCGGCCTGCTTCCGCCAGCGCCGCATCGATGCGGCTAAGTCCGGCTCCGGTCAGGACGTAGAAAAACGGATACATGGTGTAGGTGTGAAACAACAATATGGCCGTCCAACCGCGTAGTGACCACGGTGCGGTTTCCAGTCTAAGTAATGACTTAACTAGATGAGCGAGAATGCCTGACTCGCCAAGGAGAAAAATGAAAGCAACGGTGCCGACAAGGGGAGGCAGGACAAGTGGCAGTGCCGCAAGCGCGGCGAACAGGCGGCGGGCGGGAAACGTGTAGCGCTCAAAAAGAAATGCCAGCGGTACGCCGACCAGCGCACAAAACAAAACTGTGAAAACGGAGATGCCGACACTCGAGAGTATCGCTTCCAGAACCACACTCTGCGACAGTGCCGCGCGGTAGTTGCCTAGCGACCAACTTCCATCCTGCTGGAGCGAAGCAATAACAACATGAAGGTTTGGATAGATGACGCCGTAAAGAAGAACAACCGCGACAATGACCCAGAGGAAGAGACGAGGTGAAAGGGCGAAAGAACGACGTGGCGGAGGAGACATTGTAGGATTTGACACGCGGTTAACCCGGAGGGTTAAAAGAAAGTAGCAGGTGGTCATAGCGTAGCGAAGACCACCTCATCTCTGCGCGGGGCAGTAGCCCGACCGTAAGGGAGGGCGTAACGCGCGTATCCACGCCCTTCCTTACGGTCGGGCTACTGCCCCGCCCAAGCCTCAATTTCTAATCCGTCGATCACTCATCCTTCAGGAGCGAGATCTTTTCAGGTGGTAACACTACCGTGCATCCGTCGCCGACTGCAGCGTCGTATGATGCGAGCTCGAGCGCCTCAAGGCTCAATCCGTTTGCGTCCAGTTTGATAGTAGAGGTGGCGCCGGCGAAATCGATCTCGGTCACCGTTGCCGAAATCGCGTTTTCAAGTTTCTTCTCACCGTTACTAATCACAACATGCTCCGGTCGAATTGCGAGTATGCAGGGCTTGTTGAGGGGCGCCAGTTCATTCTGCTGCACCGGGACACGAAATACGTGTCCGCCGTCCAGCGTCTTGAATTCTCCAACGCTTTCATTGCTGGAGCTCAAGCGCATCACCTTGATTAGGTTGTTTCTCCCCAGAAACCTTGCCACCGGCAGGGTGGCGGGATGTTCATACAAGTCGCGTGGTTTTCCTGTCTGCAGGATGCGTCCGCCTGACATCACGCTGATGCGATCGCAGAGGGCAAACGCTTCTTCCTGATCGTGTGTGACATAAACCGCCGTCAGGCCCAGCCGCCCGACGAGCTCGCGCAACTCGCTTCGAGTCGCTTCGCGCAGACTGACATCAAGATTAGAGAGTGGCTCATCGAACAAGAGCAGCGCCGGTTCAATAGCAATGGCCCTGGCGATGGCCACGCGCTGTTGCTGGCCGCCGGAGAGCTCATCAACTCTGCGCTTTTCATAACCCGGCAGTTGTACAAGTTCCAGCGCACTCTTCACGCGTTCACGGATTTCGGCGATTGGTCTTTTGCGCGCGCGTAAACCGAAGGCGACATTTTCGAAAACATTCAGGTGAGGGAAGAGGGCATAGTTTTGAAACACCATGCCGAAGCCGCGACGCTCGGCAGGCAGATTCGTAATATCGCTTCCATCAAAATCAATCGTTCCTGTGTCCGGTTTTTCCAAACCCGCGATCATCCTGAGCGTTGTCGTCTTGCCGCAGCCTGATGGACCAAGCAAACCGAAAAACTCGCCCCGCTCCACATCGAGTGTGACGCCAACGACTGCCGGTGTTTGCCCGTAGCG
>JBGTCM010000048.1:0-11830 GCA_041748795.1 Pyrinomonadaceae bacterium | reverse complement strand
ATAGAAGAAAATAATTTGGGGACAAGGGGTTGGGAGACAGGGGACGGTAAAAACATTTTGCCGACACCTGACCCCCCAACACCCGATTCCCTCTGGAGCGAAGCGAGAGACTTATGGCACGTTCAGTTAAAAAAGGTCCGTACATTGACGATAGCGTTCTTAAGGCCGTTGAGCGCGCGCGCGCGGGCGGCAACCGGCCACCGGTGATTAAGACCTGGTCGAGACGCTCGACGATTACGCCCGACATGGTGGGACTGACTTTTGGTGTGCACAACGGCAAACGCCACCTGCCCGTTTATGTAACGGAAAACATGGTAGGCCACAAGCTTGGTGAGTTTGCACCCACGCGCACATTCAAGGGGCACTCGGGCACAAAGGTAGAGAAGGCATCGAAGGTGGCGTCAGCGCCAGCGAAATGAGGGTAAATGGTGAATAGTAAATGGTAAATAGACAAAGGGTTTTTACCATTCACCATTTACCATTCACCATTTACCAGTAGAGAGGTAGAGATGGAAGCGACAGCAAGTGCGAAATATCTTCGAGGGTCGGCGCAGAAGGCGCGGCTGGTTGTGGATATGATTCGCGGCAAAGACGTCAATCAGGCCCTGGCCATTCTGCGGTTTTCGACCAAGCGCGCGTCTAACTTGATCGAAAAGTGTGTGCGCTCGGCAATTGCCAACGCCAACGAAGCCGCTGAGAAAGCCAATGTGGCAATCGACCCGGATGATCTCTGGGTGAAGACGGCGTTTGTCGATCGTGGGCCAACGAAGAACCGGCGCCGCGTGCGTCCAGCTCCGCAGGGTCGCGCGTATCGCGAGCAGAGGCACTTTTGTCACGTGACGGTCCTGCTTTCGAATGATGCACGGCCTGAAGCCGGAGCGAAGGGCAAGACCACAGCAGCGAAGCCGGTGAAATTAGCCGAGAGCAAAGGCCGCAAGCGCGGTGGCGCTGCAGCTGCACCGCGGGCGAAACGAGCTGCGCCGAAATCTGAAACTACTCCGGCGGCCGGCGAGAAGAAGGCGACCAAGCGCGCTTCGAAGAAAGCGGAAACCAAGACCGAGACATCGGAGTCGACGGGTTCAGAGTGAAGAGATCTCAGGGAAGTCGATCTCAGATTTGAGATTTTCAAATCTCAAATTTGAGAGCTCGGATCTTAGATGTCGGATTTGAAATTGATTTTGTCGGAAAACGACGGGAGACGATTGTGGGTCAGAAAGTTCATCCTTACGGATTTCGCCTTGGCTATAACAAGGATTGGCATTCGCATTGGTTTGCGAAGAAGCAGTATGGCGCATTCCTGTTAGAAGACCTGAGGCTGAAGCGAGTTTTGAAACAGCGATTCGCGGGCGCCGGCGTTTCACACGTCGACGTTGAGCGGGCCGCAAACAGGCTCAAGATCATCATCTACACCTCGCGTCCCGGGATCATCATCGGACGCAAAGGCGCTGAGATCGACAAGTTGAAGAGCGATCTTTCTGCCAAGACTGGCCGCGAGGTCCTGGTTTCAATTCAGGAAATTCATAAACCGGAATTGAACGCGCAATTGCAGGCCGAGAAAATTGCCGCGCAGCTGGAGAAGCGAATCGCGTTTCGCCGGGCTATGCGCAAAGCAGTTGAAGAGTCGCTGCGGTTTGGCGCGCAGGGCATTAAAGTCAAAGTTAGCGGACGTCTTAACGGCGCTGAGATCGCGCGGAGCGAATGGCACCTGCAGGGCCGGCTGCCCTTGCACACGCTGAGGGCCGACATCGATTACGGTCTGGCAGAAGCCAAGACCACGTTCGGACAGATTGGCGTGAAAGTTTGGATATATCGCGGCGAAATTCTCGACGCCAGGGCGGCCATGGCCCGGGGCACCGGTTCCGATCCGATCAACGAGACACGCGTGGGCGAGCGTGAGCGCCGGCCGCGAACTCGTCGGGAACGTGAAGGCGGAGGCGGCTCTGACGGCAGAAGGCCTCGTGGAGATAGTCAGTAGTTCGCTGTCAGTTGTCCGTGGTTAGTTGTCAGTTGCATCTGCGCTGGAGTTACAACTAACAACTGACAATTAACAACTGACAAATGAGCAGGAACGGACAGGAATATTAATCATGTTGATGCCGAAGAAAGTTAAGCACCGAAAGCAGATGCGCGGACGCATGACCGGCACCGCGACTCGTGGCAGCGAGATCAGTTTCGGTGAATACGGGCTCAAGTGTTTAGAGCCAGCCTGGATTACTGACCGGCAAATTGAAGCCGCGCGTATTGCGATGACTCGACACATCAAGCGCGGCGGCAAGATCTGGATTCGGATGTTTCCGGACAAGCCGGTCACCAAGAAGCCGGCGGAAACACGTATGGGCAAGGGCAAAGGCGCGCCCGAATACTGGGTGGCAGTCGTCAAACCGGGAAGAATTCTTTACGAGATTGAAGGCGTTGACGAGAAGACAGCGCGTGACGCAATGCGCCTGGCCGCTCAAAAGCTTCCAATCAAGACGAAGTTTGTCAGACGCGCGGACCAGGAGGGGGGCTTAATCTAGTCATGAAGCGGCGTGAAGAGTTGGACAAGTATCAGGACCTTTCAGTGGACGACTTGAAAGCCGAGACGGCCCGTTTGAAGGAGTCTCTCTTTCGTTTGAAATTTAAGCTTGCCCTGGGCGAGGTTGATGCGATCAAGCGCATTCGCGAGGAAAAGAAATCGCTGGCGCGACTGCAAACACTTTCGCGACAACGGGAGCAACAGGCAAGTTAAGCAACACAGACTTTAGTCTGCGTGAGATGTAAGGCACAGGCTAAAGCCTGCATGAGTGAGAACAATGGCAGAAGAGAATCAAGAAGTAACCGGCGCCAACGAATCTGAGATCGCGGATCTCAAATCTGAAACCTCAGACGGGAAAACTAAGGCCGCAGCCGCAGGTAACGGCACTGACGCTAAATCGGCTGGGACGAAGCGCCCGCACAGGTCGCAGAAAGTCGGAGTAATCACCTCCGACAAGATGCAGAAGACTGTGGTTGTTCGCGTTGACCGGCTGGTGCGACATACGAAATACCGTCGCTACGTTCGCCGCACGTCGAAGTTCATGGCCCATGATGATCTCGGCGCAACCATTGGCGACAAGGTGCGCATTGTTGAGACCAGACCCATGTCGGCGCGGAAGCGTTGGCGCGTGATTGAGATAGTTCAGAAAGCAGCGAAGTAGGAACGGGTGCCAGGTCTCAGGTGCCGGCAGGGCAAGAGCCCGACACCCGATACCCGACACCCTCGAACGGAGTGAGCCATGATTCAGATGCAGACCTCGTTAGAGGTCGCCGACAATTCGGGCGCGAGACGGGTGGAAATGATCATGCCCATTGGCGGATCCACCGGAAAGATTGCCAGCCTCGGTGATCGTATTAAGGTCACGGTTAAGGAAGCGTCGCCGGATGGCACGATCAAAAAGGGCACCGTTCAGGATGCCGTGATAGTGCGAACGCGCAAAGAAGTGCGACGCAAAGACGGCACCTACATTCGGTTTGATCAAAACGCGGCGGTGTTGATTAAGGAAGACGGCACCCCGATTGGCACACGCGTTTTCGGACCTGTCGCCCGTGAGTTGCGCGACAAAAATTTCATGAAAATCGTGTCCCTCGCGCCGGAGGTTATTTAGTTATGGCGGGAACAAAACGGTCAAAGATAAAGAAGAACGATCAAGTGGTGGTGATTGCCGGTCGCGATAAAGGGAAACGCGGGCGAGTGTTGGAAGTTGCTCCGACCACGGGCAAGATCAAGGTCGAAGGTGTTGGCGTAATCAAGCGGCATCAGAAGGCCAACCCGCAGAGCAATCGCGGCGGCGGCATTATTGAGAAGGAAGCCTTTATCAACATTTCCAACGTGCAGTTGATTGATCCGCAAAACGGTAAGCCCACGCGCGTTAAGTTTAAGTTTGACGCGGAAGGCTCGAAGTTTCGGGTAGCGTCAGCGAGCGGGCACTCGTTGGAGAAATAAGGGCGAGTAAATAGTGAATCGTAAATTGTAAATAGAGAAAGCCTGGTTGTTCCTGTTTACGATTCACGATTCACGATTCACGAGGACGAAATGGCAGCAAGGTTAAAAGAACGTTATCAAAAAGAGGTTGCTCCGGCGATTGCCAAGGAGTTTGGGATTACTAACCCGATGGCCATCCCGCGTGTCGAGAAGGTTGTATTAAACATGGGTATGGGCGAGGCGATTGCCAACGCCAAGATACTCGACACCGCTGCCGAAGAGCTGCGCACGATCACCGGGCAGAAGCCTGTGATTACGAAAGCCAAGAAATCGATCGCTTCGTTTAAGTTGCGCCAGGGAATGCCCATCGGCGTGATGGTCACGCTGCGTGGCGACCGTATGTATGAGTTTCTCGATCGCTTTGTTTCGATTGCCCTGCCGCGCGTGAGAGATTTTCGCGGAGTTTCACCCAAGGCATTTGATGGTCGCGGCAACTACACCATCGGCGTGAGGGAACAGCTGATCTTCCCGGAAGTTGATTTCAACAAGGTCGAGAAGCTGCGGGGAATGAATATTACGATTATCACCAGTGCACGGGACGACGAACAGGCACGTGCGCTTTTGAAGGGATTGGGAATGCCCTTTCGACAATAGAGATCAGAGGTCAGAGATCAGAGGTCAGTAACGACCTTGTTCTTACTGACCTCCGACCTCCGACATCTGACCTCTGAGGTTCTATGGCAAAGAAATCATTGATTGCGAAATCCCAGCGGCGACCGAAGTTTGCGGTCAGGGCCTACACGCGCTGTAAACGGTGTGGCCGGGCCCGCGGCTATCTACGGAAGTTTAATTTGTGCCGCATTTGTTTTCGCCAGTTGGCGCTTGAGGGACAAATCCCCGGCGTCGTTAAGTCTAGTTGGTAAAAAGCGGTGACAAGTAACAAGTGACAAGTGACAAGAAAAACTTGTTCTTGCTTATCACCTGTCACTAGTCACCTGTCACGGAGTTAAGAATGACTGATCCTATCGCCGATATGTTGACGCGAATCCGCAATGCGATTGCGGCTAAGCACTCGCGCGCGGATATCCCGGCCTCGAAGCTGAAGCTTGAGATTGCCCGCATCCTTAAAGAAGAGGGCTATATCAATAACTTTGTGTTGAAGGGCGAGGGCTTGAAGCGGACGATTCGAATTTTCCTGCGCTACGATGCCCGTGGCACTTCTTCGATCACGCACCTCGAAAGAGTCTCGCGTCCCGGCCGTCGCGTGTATGTCGGGTCCAGCGAGATCCCGAAAGTGCTGAATGGTTATGGCGTGAACATAGTTTCGACGTCGAAGGGTTTAATGAGTGGGAAAGCTGCGCGCCGCGAGAACATGGGCGGCGAGTTGTTGGCGCAAATTTATTAGTGACAAGTGACAGGTTACAAGTGATAAGCCAAATTTTTCTTACCCGTCACTTGTCACTCGTCACCTGTTACGAGGTTTAGTTATGTCGCGCATTGGCAAAAAAGTTATCACGTTACCGAAAGGTGTTTCGGTGACGATCCAGAAGCAGGAGCTCGAAGTAAAAGGGCCAAAGGGCACTTTGAAGACCCCGATTCCTGCTGGCATTAGCTTCAAACTCGATGGCGAGGAACTGCGCGCTGAGCGCACGTCTGACGATCTGGCGCCACTGCATGGCCTGGCTCGCGCGTTGGCTAATAATGCGATTGTCGGGGTCACCGAGGGCTTCACAAAACAGATGGATGTAGTGGGAGTGGGATATAAGGCTGACGTCCAGAGCAAGAGAATCGTTTTCTCGCTCGGATATTCACACCCCATCGAGTTTCCGCTTCCCGACGGCGTCGAAGTCAAGGCTGAACGCATGACGACCAAAGGAAGCATTCAGCAGTATCAAACGACGCTGACGCTAAGCAGCATCGACAAGCAAAAGCTGGGACAGGTGGCCGCGGAAATGCACAAGCTGCGTAAGCCTGACGCTTACAAAGGCAAGGGCATCCGTTACGCGGACGTGCCTATTAAGTTGAAACCGGGCAAGACCGGGAAATAACACATTGCCAATTGCCGATTGCCGATTTCCAATTGAAAGCGGCGGTTGGAGCTTAGAACGGACGTAGAACTGAAATTGGCAATTGGAAATCGGAAATTGGAAATGAACGATGGCAAACACGAGCAGAGCACTAATTAGAGAGGCGATTCACCGGCGCATTCGCCGCAAGGTGAGAGGCAGCAGCGAGCGGCCGAGGCTGGCCGTATACCGCAGCATCAACCATATCTATGCGCAGGTGGTTGACGATCAAAGAGGTCAAACGATTGTTTCGGCGTCCTCGATTGAAAAAGATCTGCGTGGCTCGACCGGCGGCAATATCGAAGCCGCGCGGAGAATCGGCAAAGCCATTGCTGAGCGGGCCCTCGAGAAGGGAATCGAGAGCGTAGTCTTCGATCGCGGCGGCTACCTGTATCACGGCCGGATTAAGGCGTTGACCGATGCTGCCCGTGAAGCGGGTTTGAACAAAAACGAATTAGTGGCGCGCGCTGAAGAAGAGGCGGCTGAAGCTGCTAAAGCGGAAGAGGTCGTGGAAGAGAAGCCACGCAAGAAAAGTAAAGAGAAGAAATGAGACAACCCAAACAACGTATTCCATCCCAGGGCCTCGACCTGAAAGACCAGGTTATCTCCATCAATCGTGTAACGAAGGTGGTTAAGGGCGGTAAGAACATGTCGTTTGCCGCACTGGTCGTTGTCGGAGACGAGGGCGGTCACGTAGGCTTTGGAACAGGCAAGGCTCGCGAAGTGCCCCTCGCCATCAAGAAGGCAGTAGAAGCCGCGAAGAAGAACCTGATTCGCGTGCCGCTCATCAAGAACACGTTGCCGCATCAGCTGATCGGAAAGTTTGGCGCAGGTCGCGTCCTGGTGAAACCGGCTTCCGAAGGCACCGGCGTTATCGCCGGCGGCGCAGTACGCGCGGTGATGCAGGCTGTTGGCGTTCACGATGTGCGCACCAAGGTGCTTGGCTCAACCAATCCGCACAATGTGGTGCGAGCAACGTTTGATGCGCTGCTGAGAATGAAAGATCCCATGGAGCTGGCGCGTTTACGCGGCAAGCAGGTCGAAGAAATCTAAAAGCGGGTGAATGGTAAATAGTAAATAGTGAATAGATAAAGAAGGCAGTTGTTCGGCTGTTTACTATTCACCATCCACTGTTTACCATTTACTAAGAGGTAGTTATGCCGAGAAAAGCTAAGAGCGAGGCCGCCGCGGCGAAAGGTTCAGCGGGCGAAGGCCGAATCCAGATTCAGTACTATAGAAGCTTCATAGCGACGCCGAAGACGCATAAGCAAATGGTCCGTAGTTTGGGTCTGACTAAGCTTAACCAGATCGTGGACCGACCGGATAACGCTTCCACGCGCGGTGCCGTCGCAAAGATTCCGCATCTGCTGCGCATCATCGAATAATTGAACTTTGTACCTGGTGCTTTGTACTTTGTAACAAGAAAGCACCCGCAAAGTACAAAGCTGAAAGTACAAAGCTCAAAGGGCAAAGATCATGGCATTAAGTCTCAACAATTTAAAACCCGCCAAGGGTTCCGTTCACAAGAAGAAGCGTGTGGGTCGCGGGCCCGGCTCGGGAATGGGAAAAACGTCCTCTCGCGGTGAAAAGGGACAAAAGTCTCGCTCGGGCTACTCGGCAAAGATCGGATTTGAAGGCGGCCAGATGCCCTTGCACCGGCGTTTGCCGAAGCGCGGCTTTACGAATATCTTCAAGAAGCGCTGGCTCGAAGTCAGTCTGGCTGCTCTTGAGCGCGGCTTCCAGGCTGACGAGGAAGTAACGCCGGAGTTGTTGCACAACCGGGGCATAATCAAGAAGGCCAAGCACGACGTGGTGGTATTGGGTAACGGCGAGCTGTCTAAGCCTTTGCGCATCTCAGCGCACCGTTTTACCAAAAGCGCGCGGGAAAAAATCGAGAAAGCCGGCGGGGCTGTAACTGTGGTGGAATCGAAGTAGAACTCCTTCGGACCGAGCAGACTCCGAGTCTGTGCCACTGGGGAAACTATGGATAAGTTTTTTGCAGCAGTTCGCAATATGTTTAATGTGCCGGATCTTCGCCGGCGCATTTTCTTTACGCTGGGCATGCTGGCCGTCTATCGGCTGGGCGCGCACATCGCGGCGCCCGGGATCAATAAGGAACGGTTGGACCAGGTTTGGAACGACGTTGCCGGCACCCTGCTGGGCGTGCTCGACCTGTTTTCCGGCGGAAACTTTCGCACTATCTCGATCTTCGCCCTCGGCGTCACGCCGTACATCACTGCATCGATTATTATGCAGCTCATGACCGTCGTCTATCCCGCTTTGAAGAAACTGCAGGAAGAAGGCGAGATGGGCCGCAAGAAGATCAACCAGTGGACCAGGTACCTGACTGTAGGTCTTGGTGGGATTCAAACGTCGTTTGTTGCCCATTGGCTGCAGGTTAACGGAGTTGGACCTCCGACCTGGGGATTTCTGCTGACGACGGTTTTGACTTTAACCACCGGGACCATCTTCGTGATGTGGTTGGGCGAACAGATCACGGAGCGTGGAGTAGGCAACGGAATCTCGCTCTTGATTTTCGCGGGCATCGTGATCGGTTTGCCCAATGGAGTTACTCAGGTTTTTGACCGCGTGCGCGGTGGCGACACGCTCGAGACCATCGGCGTAATTGCGTTGGTGGTGTCGATGGTTTTGATCATTGCCTTCATCGTTCTCGTGGAGGCCGCCCGACGGAAAATTCCCATCAGTTATGCCAAACGACACGTGGGCCGGCAGGTGGTGGGCGGGCAGCAAACGACCATGCCGCTAAAGATCAACATGGGTGGCGTGATCCCTGTGATCTTTGCTTCGTCGGTTCTGTCGATGCCGCAGAGTTTGTTCGCAGCGTTCCCGCCGGATCCCAATAACCCAAACACGACGTGGGGGAAGATCTGGACCTTCTTCCAAACGTTTTTTGGCGGCGATCCTTATTACGAGTTGGTTTTTATTTCGCTGATAATTTTCTTCACCTTTTTCTACGTCTCGATTGTTTTCAATGTCGAGGAAGTGGCTGACAACCTCCGCAAGCACGGCGGTTTTATGCCGGGCATTCGTCCGGGCCGGGCCACAGCCGAATATCTCAATAGTATCCTGACGCGCCTGACGGTAGTCGGCGCCATTTACCTCGCGCTGGTGGCATTTGTTCCGCAGATTATGTTGAGCGGATTCAAGGTTGCGCGTTTGCCGGTGATTGGAACCTGGCTTGATACATTCGTCAGTGGCACGCCCGGGCTTAGTTGGATTCCCACCGGAATGGGCTATCAATTCTATTTCGGCGGGACATCATTGCTGATTCTCGTTGGCGTGGCGATGGACACCGTGGCCCAGATTGAGGCGCAGCTAGTAATGCGAAACTACGAAGGGTTCCTTGGCGGCGGAGGACGATTGCGCGGACGAAGAATCTAAAGCAGATGCCAGATGTTAGATGCTGGATGCTGGACAAGCGGGACCAGCATCTATCATCCAGCATCTATCATCTAGCATCTTGTTTATGTCGAAGATCATCGTGCTGATGGGTGCGCCTGGTGCTGGAAAAGGCACGCAGGCGCGCTTGCTTCAAGAGCGCCTGCATTTGCCGCAGATCTCGACCGGCGATATGTTCCGCGCTCTGAAGGAAGAGAAAACGCCGCTCGCTGATGAAGTCCGGGCCTTGATGGAAGCCGGAAAGCTTGTGCCCGACGACGTTACCATTCGGGTCGTGCGTGAACGTACCGCACAAGACGATTGTAAGAAGGGCTATATCCTGGACGGTTTTCCCCGCACGCCCGCACAGGCGGCAATGCTGGAGAAGCTTGCGTCAGAGCAAGGGAAAAAGATTCAGCCCATTGAAATTCAAATGCCGCTCGAGTTGCTGGAGCAGCGGATGATTGGCCGCCGCAATTGCCCGGTGTGCGGAGAAATTTACAACGTCTACTTTAAGCCGCCAAAGTCGGATAACATTTGCGACTTTCATCCTGAGACGCAGCTTAACCACCGAGCGGATGATAACGCGGAGACCGTTAAGGCGCGCCTGACGACTTATGAGCGGCAGACCAGACCGCTGCTGGATTACTACCACGCTGCTAAACTCTTGCACGTAGTTGACGGCACGCGAGACTCTGAGGTGATTTACAGGGACCTTGAAAAGATCGTGACAAGTGACAAGTGACAAGCAAGACAGGTGCTGTTAGTCAAAAGCTCTTCCTTGTCCACCTGTCACTAGTCACTTGTTACCGCCCTTATGATTATTGGAAAGTCGAAAAGAGAGCTGGAAAGAATGCGAGCTGCTGGGCAGCTTGTAGGTCAGGTTCTGCAAGAGCTGAGAAGACTGGTCCAGCCCGGCATTACGACGATGGAAATGGATCGGACTGCTGAGAAGATGATACGCGAAGCAGGTGCGCTGCCGACCTTCAAAGGCTACCACGGCTTTCCCTATTCAATCTGCGCGTCAGTCAACGAGCAGGTGGTCCACGGTTTCCCTTCAGACTATGAACTGCAGGATGGCGACATTTTCTCGATCGATTGTGGCGTCACTCTCGATGGATTTGTAGGCGATACGGCAACGACCGTTCCCGTGGGAGCAGTATCCGAACAGTGGTTGAAGCTGGTACGAGTAACCGAGGAGTGTCTGGATCTGGCGATCGAGCAGTGCCGCCCTGGCAAACATCTGGGCGACATCGGCGCCGCCGTACAGCAGCACGCTGAGGCTCATGGCTATTCGGTCGTGCGCGATTATGTGGGGCATGGGATTGGACGCCGGATGCACGAGGATCCGCAGATTCCTAACTACGGAAAGCCCGGACAGGGTCCCAAAATCAAGGCTGGGTACGTTTTTGCGGTTGAGCCAATGATAAATTTAGGCACCCAATACACTAAGGTGCTGGCCGACGGTTGGACGGTGGTCACTCTTGATGGGAAGCCAAGTGCCCATACAGAGCACACGATAGCTATAACGGAGGAGGGACCGGAAGTGTTGACCAAAGTCGCTTCCCACACGCCTCCCGAAGTGGTTCTGGCGACGTCAAGTTGACGCCGTAACCCCAACTGTCGCCTCAGCTTGGCAAAGCCCAGGTGTCATGCTACTATTCGCAGTTTGTCGGTACGGCAAAAAATTCACTCTGAGCGGATATGGCGAAGGAAGAAGCTATAGAAGTTATGGCTAAAGTCCTTGAGACTTTGCCTAACGCCATGTTTAGGGTCGAGTTAGAAGACAACCAGCATCAGGTGCTTGCGCACATATCCGGCAAAATGCGTAAGCATTTTATTCGCATCCTTCCGGGGGATCGAGTGCTGGTCGAGCTATCGCCCTACGACCTAAACCGGGGACGGATAACGTACCGGTATAAGTAGTATTTTTGATTTTGACCTGAGGGGTTGGATAAATGAAAGTCAGGGCTTCAGTAAAAAAGATGTGCGATAAGTGCAAAGTCATCCACCGCAAGGGCGTGGTGCGGGTGATTTGCGTCAACCCCAAACATAAACAGCGGCAGGGATAACAGATTCGGGATTGCGCGGAGTGAGGCAATCCCTTCCTAACCGGAGAGCAATTAATAGCAATGGCACGTGTAGCTGGCGTCGACCTTCCACCAAATAAGCGAGCTGAAGTTGGACTTACGTATATCTACGGCGTGGGCCGATCGCGTTCGAGTTCTATTCTGACCGAAGCGGGTGTTAACCATAGCACTCGGATCGCAGACTTGAATGAAGACGAACTGAGCCGGATCAGGGCCATCCTGGAAGCGCAGGGTGAAATTGAGGGAGACCTGCGCAAGCGGATCCAGATGGACATCAAACGATTGATGGACATCGGATGCTACAGAGGACTGCGTCACCGCCGCGCTTTGCCTGT
>JBGTCM010000047.1:0-1539 GCA_041748795.1 Pyrinomonadaceae bacterium | reverse complement strand
ACGCCTATGAGAAGCCGAAGCGGGGCGTCAACGTCCCTCCGCCGGCCACGCGCGATGCGAACTGAGCAAGCCGCTTCATAGAGCACCCTTTGGGAGACGCTGCCGAGTATTAGCCTTCCACCGAGAACAGCGTGCCCCTGTGCTCCAACCACTACGAGATCGGCATTCCATTCGTCGGCTGTCCTTATAAGCGCCCAGGCAGGTGAATCCGCGAGAGCCTCATGACGGACTTGCCACTCCGGAAAACTCTTTTTTATCTGTTCACTTGCACGCTTTGCCATGGACTCTGCTTCTTTTAGTTTGCGCTCTGCACGTTCGTGCGCACGCCTTACACCCGCCGGCACGTACATCGGGAATGTGTTATCAACCTCTTCATTGATCGGTGGAGGCAAAAAAACGTCGGCCATAGTCATAACTATGGCTTCGGCGGTTTCTGGCAATCCAGCACTTTTCAAATCCTCGAGTGCTGCATCAGCGCACTCCGAAGCATCGTAAGCAATCAGTATTTTCATCTTCTCGTTCATGAGTCTTGTTCCGTTTGAACCCCTGACTAACTATGGCTTAATGGCCACTTTCATGACTCCGTCGCGGCGTTCTCCGAAGAGTTCGTAAGCTTCACCAATCTGCTCCAGCGAGAAGGTGTGCGTCAGCAGCGGCGTGAGATCGACGCGACCATGACGAACAACCTCCATTAACCTGCGCATTCGCTCCTTGCCGCCGGGGCAAAGAGTCGTAACGATCCTGTGGTCGCCGATACCTGCTGCGAACGCTTCATAGGGAATCTCGAGCTTGCCGGAATAAACCCCAAGGCTCGACAACGTTCCCGCCGGCCGCAAGCTGCGTAATGCGCTTTCAAATGTCTGTTGCGTCCCTAACGCCTCGATTGAGACATCGGCGCCACCGCCTGTCAGCCGCTTTACCTCTGCGACAATATCAACACTTCGATAATCCAGGGTTACGTCTGCGCCCATCCGCTTCGACATAGCCAGGCGATGATCGTCTCCATCGACTCCGATGATGAATGACGCCCCCAAAAGTTTCGCCCCAGCCGTCGCACATAAGCCGATTGGTCCCTGCGCGAAAACAACGACGGCATCACCGATCTTTATTCCAGCGGCTTCGGCGCCACCGAATCCGGTGGATGCGATGTCGGCAAGTAGAACAACCTGTTCATCGGTCAGCTCGTCGGGAATCTTTGCCAGGTTGGCTTGTGCGGACGGGACCCTGAGATATTCCGCCTGCGCGCCGTTGATTGTGTTGCCGAAGCGCCAACCACCAAGTGCTTCGTAACCTTCTCCATGTCCGCACTGTGAAGCGTGACCCGACAAACAGGCGCGGCATTGACCACATGGAGTGATCGCACCGACCAATACGCGATCGCCAATCTGATATCCGGTGATGCCTTCGCCAAGCTCCTCAATCACACCAACGGGCTCGTGGCCGATCACCAAGCCGGGTGCAACCGGATATTCGCCCCGGACAATGTGCAGATCTGTACCACAAATGGTGGTTAGCGTTACACGAATCACGGCTTCACCT
>JBGTCM010000046.1:0-4620 GCA_041748795.1 Pyrinomonadaceae bacterium | reverse complement strand
TCGACGCCGCTTTTCGCTGGTTTCGGAGGACACGAAAATCCAAAAGCGGCGTCGAGCCGCCGCACTCCAGAACTGATCATATATGTTCACCGGAATCATTGAAGAGCTGGGACGGGTAAGGAGCGTCGAGCCGAACGGCGAGAATGCGCGCATTGTGATCGAGGCGCGAACGGTTACTGAAGACACGAAACACGGGGACTCGATCTCCGTTAATGGGGTTTGCCTGACGGCGCTCGATATTCAACCGGACTCGTTTGCTGCTGACGTTTCGCGAGAGACATTGGAACGCTCCACACTCGGCCGTCTGAAACCTGGAGCGCCGGCGAATCTCGAGCGAGCTGTAACGCCGGCAACGCGCCTGGGCGGCCACATTGTTCAGGGACACGTCGACGCTACAGGCAAATTTATCCACGCCCTGGATCACGAAGGATCCTGGACCGTGCGTATTGCCTACCCTCCCGAGATTGCACGATATCTTGTTTTCAAAGGCTCCGTCGCGGTGGAAGGGATTAGCCTCACGATAGCCAACCTTAGTGATGATTACTTCGAAGTCGCCATCATCCCAAAGACCTGGGAAGTTACGAACCTCTCGCAATTGCAACCAGACGACGAGGTGAATCTCGAGGTGGATGTAATTGCCAAATACGTCGAGCGGATTCTGGCAGTTACCCGGTGATCAACATCTATCCGCAGATTACGCAGATTCCACAGACTCGGACCAGCCGCAAACGCCAACCAGCCCACAAATCCCATGGTAGGGCGCGTTCAATAGGCCCCGGTCGAAAAATCCAGTGCTTTCGGGTAACATTGCCATAGATATCAAATTTGAAATCTCGGATCTCAGATCGGGGAAGTCAAGAGCGGAAAAAGCACCCCAGAGCCTTATGCCATTTGCCTCCATTGATGACGCCGTCGCCGAAATAGGCGAAGGGCGCATGATCATTATCGTTGACGACGAAGACCGCGAAAACGAAGGCGACCTCGTGTGCGCCGCCGAAAAAGTGACGCCCGAGATTATCAACTTCATGGCCCGCCATGCGCGCGGATTGATTTGTTTGCCGCTGACTGAAGAGCGTTGCGACGAACTTCATCTGACCACCCAGGTCGCCGACAACACCTCTTTCCTGGGCACTGCCTTTACGGTCTCGATTGATGCGCGCAAGGGCGTGACGACCGGAATCTCAGCGGCCGATCGCGCCACCACAATTCTGGCTGCTGTCGATCCTCAGACTCGTCCGCAGGACATCGCGCGGCCCGGGCACATCTTTCCCTTGCGGGCAAAGAATGGCGGCGTGTTGGTTCGTGCCGGGCAAACCGAAGCCAGCGTTGACGTCGCTCGGATCGCAGGGCTTTATCCCGCGGGAGTCATCTGCGAGATCATGAACGACGACGGCACGATGGCCCGGCTTCCTGAACTCAACGAATTCGCCCAGACGCATAATCTGAAGATGATTACCGTCGCTGATCTCGTCAGATATCGCATCAGCAAAGAGGCGCTCGTGCGGCGTGCGGTGGAGACTGATCTACCCACGGTCTATGGACGCTTTCGCGCAGTCGCTTACGAAAACATCATCAACGGCGACGTGCATCTGGCCATGGTCATGGGAAATGTTGAGACGGAAGAACCGGTGCTTGTTCGTGTGCATACGGAGAATGTTACCTGCGACATGTTTGGCTCGTTGATTGACGACACCGGTTTCCAGCTTCACGCGGCCCTTGAGAAAATCGCGGCCGCTGGTCAGGGCGTTGTACTTTACCTGCGCCAACGCGAACATAGCCTTGACCTGGTGAACCAGTTGCGCACCTATTCCGTGATGCAGGAAAGGAAGATCGGCAAGCGTGAAGCGAGCCTGGAAACAGGTTACGGTGTATCTCGCGACTACGGCGTGGGCGCGCAGATCCTTCATGACCTGGGCCTGCGTCGTATACAATTGCTGACGAACCATCCCCCAAAAGTTGCTGCTCTCGAGGGCTTTGCGCTGGAAGTTGTTGGCCACGTCCCGCTCGGTGAGCCGGCGCATCTCAAAGACCCGGACTCGGAGCTAAAAAACTCTGAGCAGGAAGAGAGAGGGCAACGCACCTAAGTCGGCTTTGGAGTGCGGCGGCCCGTCGACGCTTTGGTCTACCGTGGCCTAGCACGGGCTTGAACACTTGAAAGCTCGAAGAGCGGCGCCAGGATGCCGCACTCCAAATTTCCCTCTCCCTTTTTTGAACTACTTTAGTGCCACTTCGGTGGCGGCCTGCTATGAGCGTAGACGACCCCAATAACGTTTCGGGCAAAAAGTCGGCGCCGGGTCCTTCCTCAGATAAAAAGGAGGAAATCCGCGACGCCCTGGAGTCCGAGACGGACGAGCCGCTTCCGCCCGAAGCTGAGGCTGCTGCGAATTTCGATGCCGAACGGCCACACCCCGTCACGCCGCAGGGACGGCGCCGCAGGTTTCTGAACCGGCGTAATCTGGCGATTGCCACCATCGCGGGGGCAATCGGTATCGTTGCGTTGATTCTGCTGATCTTTCTCAGTTACCGCCTGGGATATGTCGATCGCTACGTCGCCGGCCAAATCAAAGACACGTTTGCGAAGTACGGCATCCGCGCCGAGATTAAAGAGTTTCATACTGCCTTCACGCCGCAAACGGTGGAGATGAAGGGGCTGGAACTTTACGACGCGCAAACAGGAGAAAAGCTGGGGAAAATTGATCGACTGCTGGCAACGGTCCGCATTGAAGATCTGTACGCGTTTAATCTGCAACGCAACATCAACCTCAAGGACCTGACCGTTGAAGGTCTTGAGGCATGGGTCACCTTCGACGAGCAGGGTCGTTCGAATTTTCGCAACATCCAAATCCCGGCGCCCGAACCCAACAAGCGAATTTTATTCGCGTATTCCACCGCCCGCATCGAGATAAAGAACGGCGTCATTCACTACGGGGACGAGCGCCATGAAATCACGGGGGAAGCGCGAAATCTTACCGCAACCATTCAACCCGACGATCCATCGGCTCCGGCTGCGAGCTGGATGAATTCGGTCACGTTCGCGCTCTCCAATTCGACTTTCACTTACGACGGCCGGCCCATCGACAACATCGCCATTCAGGCGCGCGGACGCGTTAATCAAACTCGCGCCGAAATCCACGAACTTGTGCTCAAGTCGCCTGTCGCGGAGGCGCGTCTGCAGGGAACGATGGACGACTGGCGTGCGCTTCGTTACCAGATGAATATCACTTCGTCAGTCGATCTCACACAGCTTTCCGATGTGCTGCAACCGGGAGCGACGATGCGTGGGACTGGCGACTTTGCCGGAGTAGTTTCAGGCGAAGGCGATCAATATCGAGTCGAAGGCACGATCAAGTCTGACGCGCTCGCCGCCGACGGCGTACGGCTCCAGGGATTGAATATAACCGCGAACGGCACCGGCAAAGACAACACCTACAACATCAACGGACGCGCGGTGGCGACGCTGTTGACCGCCGGCGATTTTCAACTCAACAACGTCCAACTAGTGGGTGGTGTGATGGGCACCGGATCGGACTTTCGTTGGGTGGGCGAGCTTCGTGCAGCGGCCGAACGAAGCTATGGCACAACCATCACGGGGTTGATTCTCCAGGATGCGCGCGCCGAGATGAAGGACGGAGTGTTGACGGCGTCGTCCAGCCAGTTTACCGCGGGAAGCCTGACGTCTTCCGGCACGAGGGCGAACGGAATCACGGCCTCAGACCTGCGCGTACGAAGTGAGAACAACGTCACCACTGCGAGCGTTGCGAGAGCAAAGGCCGGAACCATCGTAGCTTCCGGAACAAAGATAAATGGCGTTACCGCGAACAACATCGACATTGCCAGTCGCGACGGCGTCACGAGTGTTGTAGTCAAAGACGTGCAGGTCGGTGCAACTTCGGCCGCGGGTGCGGAAATCGGCGCTATCAACATTGCTGGTGTGCGCCTGTCTGTACGCGGCGGTCGGATTGAGGGCTCCACGGCTGATATCAATGCCGGCACAGTGAAGCTTGCGGATGGGCAAGTTGATTCAGTGAGGCTCGGGAAGCCGGTTTTTGTTGTTGAGCCATCGGGCCGATATCGGGCCAGCGCTGATTTGAGTATCGGCGGCGGCGTGTTGGGCCAAATGGACATGGGCCAGGCGAGCGCACGGCTGGTCGCCACCAACACAGAAATCCAGCTCAACGATTTCAAAGCCGACATCTTTAAAGGAACAGCGAATGGAAACGCGAGAATTGCGATTGCCAGAGGTGGCACATCGCGGATTCAGGCGACATTCGATGGATTGGAGATTTCTGGTCCATTCACCGCTTTCGCAGGCGCTGCCGTTCCCCTGGCCGGACAGGCAAGCGGCAAAGTCGATCTGGCTTTCCCTGGTACCGATTTCAAGCTGGCTTCTGGAACGATCAACACTACGTTAACGGCTGAAGATTTGGGTGCGGACACTGGGCGCGTGCCGATTTCCGGTGTGGTCGCGGTGCGCGCGAATCGTGGTCTCTTCGAAATCGATCAAGTCGATCTGCAAACCCGAGCCACCAGGTTAAAGGCGACGGGACGTTTTTCTTTCGAAGGCGATTCGAATCTTAATGTTGACCTGAATTCTTCCGACGCGTCGGAGCTTCAAGCAGT
>JBGTCM010000045.1:0-3119 GCA_041748795.1 Pyrinomonadaceae bacterium | reverse complement strand
TCGTCTGACCTTTTTGCGGGTATCGCGCGTAGCTGGTTTCTAAAGCGTCAAGTGCCTGCTTGTGCTGCCGGTTCCGTTGCAGAAGTTTCACTTGTTCCAACAACGCTTGTTCGTTATTAGGATCAGCCTGCACTACCCCCGAGAATTCTGCCAATGCATTTTCAAGTCGATCGGTTTTCAGAAGCTCCTGGGCCAAAAGGAACCGGGCGGTGAGATCGGAGGCATCAACGCTCAGGACAGACTCTAGATGAGCGATCGCTTGTGTATGCTTGTTTTCATTAGCCGACAGCACAGCCAAATTAAAATGCGCGATGGTGTTGTTCGGATCAACACGCAGGATCTCTTCAAACTGTGCGGCGGCGCCTTTTAGATCGCCGGTTTGTGTGAGCGCGGCTCCGAGGTTTATGTGAGCGGGAACGCTGTCGGGCTTCGCCGCCACAGCCTTGCGAAACTCAGCCGCCGCTTCAGCATACCTTTTTGCATCGAGCGCCAACCGCCCGCGAATCAGGTGAACTCGTTCTCCCTTGATTAGCTCCTGTAGCCCATCCACGAGCGGATCTGCGACGCGCACGCCCACCGTGCCCTGTTGGGCTAAGTGCTCCCTCGCTTTTTCTATGTTGCCGGAGCCGCGATAGGCCATGGCCAGCGAATAGTGAATCCGGTTAGCGGCCGGAGCCAGCGTCAGTGCCTTCTCGAAATAACTAATTGCTTCCGTGTAATTCCGGCCCGCCAAAGCTATCTGTCCCAGGCCGTATTGAGCAGCCGGGATATTGTTGTCGAGTTCCAGTGCTGTTTTGAAATTCGCTTTGGCCTCTTCGACGCGGTTGAGCTGGATAAGGATTTGACCGAGATTTACGGGCACCGCAACATCTTCTGGTCGCAGACGACCGGCAATTTGGAAGCGACTGATCGCCTCATCGTAGCGTCCTTCCAGTTGATCCAGTTTGGCGAGCAGGTAGATCCAGCGAAAGTCTTTCGGCGCCAGGCGGCTGGCGTTGAGGTAACACTCCTGGGCCGGCACAAAGAGGGAATACGCATGGTAGATTTCCCCCATCGTCCCATAAGCCTCGCTAAGCATCGCGTCAGGCGTCGCAGCATTCTTCACTACGGAAGCCAGTGAGTTTTGTAGCGACAGGAGCTGCTCGCGAACATCGGGTTCTAACTTGGACAGGTCGGGCCAGTGCACGGCGACTAAGGTGGACTTTGGTGGTGGGAGAAGGTTGTCGCCCCTGGGAACGCTTTGCGCGCGAACATCAGCCCCGAGCGTCAAAATTATCACGAGGCTCAAGCAGAACCTGAGAGGGATACGAAGGCGCGCGGCCTCAGCGTCAAAGGCGCGCAATGTAATAGCCTGGCCCACCGGCCCAGGGGAAACCAGTTGTGACTGCTTAGCGCTGAAGGCGCGTAATATTGTAAGAGGCAGAGTCATCACTGTTATTTGTAGGGGCGGCACTCCGTGGCCGCCCGTTCTTCCGCGCCGTACGTGGCGCCCACGGAGGGACGCCCCTACAGAATTAGCGTGCCCCGCCCTTGAGCACGTTGTAGCGATCGACCGACGGGTTCTTATGTTCTGTGACGCTCCCATCCGGCCAATGGATCCGCACCGCCTCGACGCGAGACGCATTACCCAGCCCGGCCAACACTCGTGGATCGTTGGCTGACAGGTAGCTGCCGTCAGTTCGTGCGCGCCGCCACAACACCTTGTCCTTCGCGATCACAATCTCCACTCGCGCTCCCAACATGTCGCGTCCGGATTTGCCTACAAGACGCAGGCCCAACCAGTGATTTCGGTTCCCGGCTTGATTTAACAATAGTCTGGCTGGCCCATTACTGTTTGTGACGATCACGTCCGTGTCCCCATCGTTATCGATGTCGCCGAAAGCTGCGCCTCGACTCACCTCCAGCAGGTGAAAATTGTCGCCCGCTCGATCAACTACTTCGACATAGCTTCCTTTCCCGTTGTTGTGGAAGAGTTGATTCGGCTGGCCCAGGGGATAAGGGTCTCCCTTGCGGATCAAGTCGGGCAACAGTTGCACCGCGCCATTCGCGACAAACAAATCCAGCCAACCGTCGTTGTCATAGTCGAAGAATAAGGTGCCAAACCCGGTGAAGCGTCGTTGTTGAACTCCGATATTCGCTTCGCGAGTGAGATCTTCAAACACTGCCTTACCAAGATTGGTGAACAGCGTATTCGTCTCGTCCATCAGGTGGGTAACAAAAATATCTTCCGTGCCGTTGCCGTCGAAATCTCCGGCATCGACGCCCATACCCGCTTCCGCTTTGCCGTCTCTGTTCACGGCTGCGCCGGCCAAAAGCGCGTCGTTCTTAAACGTGCCGTTCTTTTGGTTGGCCCAGAGTTGGTTGGGATCGCCATCGTTTGCCACGTAGATGTCTATCCAGGAGTCTCCGTCGAAATCCGCAGCTACTACGCCCAACCCGTGGCCAAACTCTTTATCTACGCCGGCGGCGGCTGTCACATCTTTAAAGATGCCGTTGCCTTTATTGTGAAGCAGACGGTTGCCCGGCGCCCGAAAGGCGCGGGGAGTGCAATAGTCTTTGGCGCTGGTGGCGGCATAACAGGTAGGACTATTGTTGACGGAAAACTCCGCGTAGTTCACGACGATCAAATCAAGCCAGCCGTCACGATCGTAATCAACGAAAGCAGCACTGGCGCTCCACCGGGAATCGTCTGTACCGCTCTTTTTCGTGACATCTTCAAACGTGCCGTCACGCTTGTTGAGGTACATCTGGTTAGAGCGGAGATTTGTGAGATAAAGATCAGGCCAACCGTCGTTGTTGATGTCGCCAACGGCCACACCCATCCCGTAGCCCGTGGCTATGATGCCACTCTTCTGAGTCACATCGGTGAACCGAAGAGTACGCTTGCCGTCTTTTGTAACTGCTAGATCGTTTCGGAAGAGTTTGCCGCGCGGTGATTCTGAATCACGCCAGGGAAACATCGTATTGCCAGGCTTGCTGTCCGGTTCAAGCACATTACCTTGCACCAGAAAGACATCGAGATCACCGTCGTTGTCGAAATCGAAAACAGCAGCGCCTGAACCCATGATCTCCGGCAAGTAAAACTTTCCCGTCATGCCGTTGTAGTGTTGAAAATTTAG
>JBGTCM010000044.1:0-5909 GCA_041748795.1 Pyrinomonadaceae bacterium | reverse complement strand
GCGTTAATCATCATATGCAGCCCGAAATCTACCAGGCTATGGACCGCAACACCTATGATGCCGATGGCGGCGCCGAAACACGCAGCCCGCCGAAAACGATTAGTTGACCGAAGATTGTGCCGCGTTCTTCGCAATACCGCTACAACAAACCAAATGCCGATACCCGCTCCAACCACGCCACCACTCGCCAGCAGCTCAAGATAATCGTTGTGGGCCTCCTGCGGCCGCATCGTTCCCGAGGCATCGTGAAATTCCGGAACTGCTACCCAATAACCACCCATTCCGACACCGAATAGTGGATGGGCCGCAAACATTCTTAAAGTCACTCGCCAAATTTCGTTTCGACTCACACCCTGACGTGAAGCGGTGTCCGTACGAAACTCATTAGGCGCTTCCTCGATCTGTGTTGCCAGCCGATCGCCGCCCATCCATAAAGTTCCAAAGGCAACCGCGACCACCAGGACCAACAACAGAACGAGTCGCACAGGAAAAGATTGCATGACGCGCAACGCCTTTGACGAAAGCTCTCTCGAATGGGCGGTCCGCCCAACAGGACGGAACAGTAGAACCGCCGCGACGACCTGGGCCATCATCGCGACCAGACCCCCCCTCGAACCAGACAGGACCAAAGCCGTCCAGACAGGCAATAATGCCGCGAGGTAAATCAGCGTCTGTTCGCGTTTTGCGGCGCCACCGAGAATCATTCCCAGTGTCAATCCAAGACCCATCTCCATCAGTAAAGCAAAATGGTTCTTGTTGATAAATTGCCCATAGCCGCTCTGCAGCGGTAATAGAGGTAACCCAAACCCCAGCTTGTGCTGTGTTGTTTGTCGAAGAATACCAAAGATAGCACTGGCGACAGCCACGCCAATCACTACATGGATGAGAGTTAGTAGACGTCCTTCGGTGGACGCGTAACGGAGAAGGAGAACTCCGGCCAGCGTCAGGGCCAGGAGTTGTGAGGCGAAGAAGCGTGTCTGGTAAGGGTCGGCACTGATCGCATTCCATGTATCAAGTCCGACTGCTTCCGACCGCCCAATCGACAACGTCTGCAGGAACGAAAAAAGCGCCAGCGCCGCCACCGGAAGAATTAAAGACCAGCCATCGCTGATCCATGATCCACTTAAGAAACCTTCAATTAGCCAGAGGATTGCGAGGGTCAGGACCGAGCAAACAAGAAGCGCTTTCCACCAGGCTTCTACAGTGCCGTACGGAATTGCGGCGAGGACGATGAGACCGAGCAGTGAGGTGAAAACAATCGTCCCGAGAATTTTGACTTTGGAGTGCGGCGGCTCGGCGCCGCTTTTGGTCCGCATTCTTAAACTCTCGGAAATCGAAAGCGGCCTCGAGCCGCCGCACTCCAAACTACGAGTTTCCCGCCGTCATTGTTAAAGGCGCCTTGGCTGGAGTTAAGTCTTCCGCCTGCGACTGCTTTTCAAACGATTGAAAAACTCGACTCGCAGCCTTCGCTGCTTCAACTCGGAATAAGTCAGTGAGGTAGTTCATGTCCAGCAGCAAAGGTTCACTATCGAGCGGCCGGTAAAGCTTCACCCAACCCCAGTCGCCTTGTTCCGTCGTCAGCGGCAGACGGACGCACCAGAATTTTCCCGAATCAATTACCTGGTGCCCGTTCAGATCGTTTCGCTTCCACGCCCAGGCGACACGCCCGTTTCGGAATTCAAGGTCCTCCACGGGATCATTTCCCTGGCCGGCCTTGAACGCGCTGAAATTCACGTCCGCATGGCCCACCGGCCCAAATTGTGCACTCGCATATGCAAACTCATCAAACTCGAGCATGACTTTGATGGCGTCGAAGATCTGCTGAATGTCCGAGGCTTTGGAGAGCGCCACACTGGCGCGCCGAACGCGCAGGTTGTTGGCAACGCGGCTACGCCGACCGCCGACGGTCCGTTTGAAACCCGCGCGGAGTTCGTCTACCTCGTGATAGCGTAAACGGCCCAACCCAAGGAGAGTTACCACCCCCAAAACAAATAGACCAAAACCAATTACCCGCGAACCGGTGCCGTTGAACAGGATGGCCGCGAGACTGAAAGCCGCGCATGCAGCATACAAGACCAACGCCGCGCGCTGTTGCGACCAGCCACGCGCTAGCAGCATGTGGTGAATGTGTTCATTGTCTCCTTGAAATATCGGCCTGCCGCTCATAAGCCGCCGCACGATAGTTACTGCCGTATCGACGACGGGCAGACCAAACGCCAGAAGCGGAATTGCAATCGCTACAGTCGTTGTCGCTTTCTGTGATCCGAGCACAGACAACGACGCCAGCGTGAAGCCAACAAAGAGCGCTCCCGAGTCTCCGAGAAATATCGAGGCTGGGTTGAAGTTGTATCGTAGAAACCCCGCCAATGAGCCACAGAGGATCAGTGAGAAAACGATCATCATCGGTTGACCCTGCGCAAATGAGATTGCCAGGATTACCAGCGATGCGAAGAGCGCCGCACCAGAAGCCAAACCGTCCATGCCGTCGATCAGGTTAAAGGCATTTGCGATCCCCACGAGCCACACCACGGTCACCGTCCATGAAAGGAGCAGCGGAAGCTGTATTGGTCCCATGAATGGTATCGACAACACTTCAATACGCCCGCCCATAACGAAAAAGAGGGTTGCGATTAAACCGAGGGCGGTAAACTTAAGAACAGCGTTTGTTCCGCGCAGGTCGTCGTAAACACCAAACAGGAAAACGAGGGTGGCTGGAATCAACGCAACCAGTATTTCAGTGGCACGTCCGCGAAGTGTTTGCGTCAGGAGGTTGTCAACGAAAGGCAGCGTGGCTAACGCGATTACGCACGATAGATAAATTGCCACACCACCGAGCCGCGGCACTGCTGTAAGGTGCAGGCGCCGACCATCGACTGGAACATCGAGTAGCTTGTAACGCTCACAGAGGCGACGAACCACCGGAGTGAGGATCAGCGAGGCAAATGTTGCAATCAAAAACAGCGCGAAATAAGTATGCAAAGAGGTTGCCTTTCTACATGGGAGACTGCGGGAGTTGAGGGTTTAGCTTGAACCTGCATGATTAGCCCGCGGAGCGGGCGACAGCGTAAAGCCTGGGGTGGAGCGCAGCGGAACCCCAGGTTAAGAGCCAAAAAGATTATTTCCAGCCCGCGGAGCGGGCGACAGAGTTTCGAGTTCCAGGCTATCGCCCGCTACCGCGGGCTGCGGCATGCGGGTCTGCGCAGTCCCTGGGGTTTCGCTGCGCTCCATCCCAGGCTTAACGCTGTCGCCCGCTACCGCGGGCTGCGATTCCAGTACTTTGATCATGCGTGGCAGGAGCGTCTGCCGGGAAAACATAACGGCCATTTCACGCGGACAGTGTTGCGCGCGCTCCGATTTAAGTTTTGCCTGTTCCAAAATGCTCTGGACCACGGTCTCAACGTCACCTGTGCGCGCCGAATACCCATGACAATTGATATTTAGCGTTGAGGCGAGCGCCGCGGCGATCTCAGTGACGTGGCTGGGCGTTGGTCCAATGTAAAGAAACGGACTGCCGATACTTAGGATGTTGTAGATTTTGCAGGGGTGAACAATGCCAACCATCTTCTCGCCCATGACGACAATTTGCAGGTCGGCAGCTGAGAGCGAGGCGGATAACATTGCAAACGGTTGATACGGAAGACACAGAATATTCCCGACTCCGTGACGCGTGGCGAAGTCCTCAACCTTCTTGTGCTCGCTGCCGCCGCCGACAAAACAGAACACAATATCCTTGTTATCGGCCAGACGCCGCGCTGCTTCAACCAACGTGTCAAGCGGGTGACACGGACTATGGTTGCCGGCATACATAACCACGAACTTCTCTTCCAGATTGTGTTGCCGGCGGAACGCTTCCCTACCTTCCAGATCAAACGTCACAGAGTCGTCGAGGGCCCACGGCGACAACACTGTGACTGACGTTTCCGAAACGCCCTTCGCGACAACCCTCTCTTTCACAAACCTATCGAGTGCAACGACTCCCTCAGCGTTCACAAGGCTATAGCGCAGGAGCTTTTGGAGGACTTTGGTGGACAGCGAGCGCTCTTTGAGCCACCCGGCCGCTATTGCTTCGTCAGGGTTGAGGTCCATTATACAGAAGAAGAACCGGCCGCCATTAATGCGAACGAAGAGAGCGCCGAGAAAAGAGATAAGAGGTGGCGAGGTCAACCCCACAACCACATCGAAACGAGAAAGCACCAGTAGCCTCCACGTACAGTTGAGAAGGAAACTGGCAAAGTTTCCCGCCCGCCGCCACCTGGTCTGCTTGCCCAGCGTCAGCGAGGAAATTCGAATGACCTTGATCCCGCGCCACGTTTCCCGTCGTGGATAGCGTTGAGACGGATTGTCGTATCCCCGGTTGCTCGCAACCACTGTGACATCGTGCCCTTCTTCAACCAGCCCCACCGCCAGATCAGTCAGGTACTGGGCTGTGGCCATCACGTCCGGATAGAAGCATTGATTCAGCAACAGGACCTTCATCGTAGTAATTGGAATTGGGCGTCGTGACTATCCACGAATCACACGAAATTTCACGAAGATTTCGTGTTAGTTAGTGTGATTCGTGGATTGATTTTTTAGGTACTGACTGCGGCTTGCTGGGCGATAGATGAACGTTCTTCAAAAGAGGCGATCGTTTTCTTAAGACCTTCATTCAATTGGATCGTTGGGTTCCAGCCGAGTAGCGTCTGTGCTCGTGTGATGTCGGGTTTGCGTTGTTTCGGATCGTCCTCGGGTAACTCCTGGTAGACAATCGTCGAACTTGAACCCGTGATCTTGAGTATCTCTTCCGCCAATTGCTTGATCGTAAATTCAACGGGGTTGCCCAGGTTAACCGGCTCGTATAGTTCGTCCTTATTCATCAGCCGAATCAACGCTTCAATCATATCGTCGACGTAACAAAAGGAACGAGTTTGATCTCCGGCGCCATAGAGTGTTAGCGGCTCGCCACGCAACGCCTGCACAACAAAATTTGAAACCACCCGCCCGTCGTCTTCACACATACGTGGACCATACGTATTGAAGATCCTTGCTATGCGCGTATCTACTTTGTTTTGGCGGTGGTAATCCATCATTAGGGTTTCGGCAATGCGCTTCCCTTCGTCGTAGCACGACCGGATGCCTATCGGATTGACATTGCCCCAGTACTCCTCAGGTTGCGGGTGAATCTCCGGATCCCCATAAATCTCCGATGTGGACGCCTGGAGTATTCGCGCGTGCACTCGCTTGGCGAGGCCGAGCATGTTGATTGTGCCCATCACACTCGTCTTCACGGTCTTCACTGGGTTGAATTGGTAGTGAACAGGCGAAGCCGGGCAGGCCAGGTTATAGATTTGGTCCACTTCGAGAAGTATTGGTTCAGTTACGTCGTGCCGTATCAGCTCGAAGTGGTGATTGTCGAGCAGCCCTAAAATGTTTTCGCGCCGGCCGGTAAAAAAATTATCCAGGCACAGAACATCGTTTCCGCTGTTCAATAAACGTTCACAAAGATGCGAGCCGATAAAGCCCGCACCGCCAGTTACTAAAATGCGCATCGAGTTTTGTTTTCCCTGGTTGTTGACGGACCGAGGACCGAGGACCGGAGACGGGGGACGGACGACCGGTCCCGGTCGACGGTCAAATGGGAGATCTGGAAACATCCAAGCACTATGAACAGTTAGAGGTTGGGAAGGAGGGCATGCCCCCGCTGTTTGTTTCGCTGGAGGCACGTCTCACCACCGGTCCCCGGTCCCCGGTCGTTCCTCCTCACCGCCTGATTCCCAAGATACAAAACATCCATGCGCGTTTTAAGAAAGCAATCAATTGCGTGACGCGGTGTGCAAACGATTGGCTCGTTCTCATTGAACGACGTATTAAGCACCACCGGCACTCCGGTTAACTCATTAAAGTCCGAGATCAACTGGTAATACCTTGGG
>JBGTCM010000043.1:0-8439 GCA_041748795.1 Pyrinomonadaceae bacterium | reverse complement strand
TGGAAAGCGCGCGCCACCATAGCGGTCATGGCAACGCAATCGCGCAAGCTTACAGTCACGCAATCCTGCCGTTGTGTAATGAACGTGATTTGCGCACGCAAGTGCGTTGGGGCTTAGCTGATTTTCGCCACAGGTTTAAGCGAGAGGCGGAATCGATCTGGCTTCCCGAGACGGCGTGTAATGATGACGTGATGGGGGCGTTAATCGACGAGGGCCTCCGATACGTAATTCTCGCCCCTCGACAAGCCAGGCGCAGTCGGACCAGGCACGAAGATGAATGGCGGAACGCCGAGGACGGAAGCCTCGATACAAGTATTCCCTATCGGTACCTGCATCGCGACGACTCGAATCGAGCCATAGCAGTCTTCTTTTATGATCAAGGATTGGCCGGAGCAATCGCCTTCGAGCGCGCACTGACGTCAAGTGAACTATTAGTTGATCGGATTGCCCGCGTGCCGGAAGGCGCCGGCTCTTTGGTTAACGTTGCTACTGACGGCGAGAGCTACGGGCACCATCACAAGTTTGGCGATCTCTGTTTGGCTTATGCGCTTGAAGTTGAGGCTCCGCGTCGTGGTTTTTCAGTGACTAATTACGGTGAGTATCTCGATCAGCATCCGCCGAGTGCTGAGGTGGAGATTGGTCACGGTTCTCGCGGGCAGGGCACTTCCTGGAGTTGTATCCACGGCGTGAATCGCTGGGACGAAGATTGCGGTTGCAGTACGGGGGGCGAGGCACACTGGAACCAAACGTGGCGGCGGCCGTTGAGAGCGGCGCTCGATTACTTACGCGATGAGGCGGCGCTTCATTTCGAGGCCACGCGCGATGATTTGTTCATAGACCCCTGGGCTGCACGAGACGATTCGATCGAATTGATCCTCGATGCGCTGAGATCTCGCGAGGCGTTTCTGTCTCAGCGGGCACCACGTGCCCTGAGCCGGGCAGATGAAATACGGGCGTTGCTGTTTTTGGAAATGCAGCGGCATACACTATTGATGTATGCAAGCTGCGGTTGGTTCTTCAACGACATATCCGGGATTGAATCGGTCCTCGTGTTGAGGTATGCCGGCCGCGTAATTGATTTGATGGACCAGCTGGGCCTGCCGTCTTCGCGTGAACGGTTTCTCGAAATTCTGGCCGAGGCTAAAAGCAACAAAGCCGGGATGGGAACCGGCGCCGACATTTTTCGGCACATGGTGGATTCGGCACGGGCGGATTCCAACAGTGATCTGATTTTTTCCTGAATTGTTTTCGACTCTACACAGTTAGAGGTAGGGCAGGAGGGCATGCCCCCGCCGACCCTTCGCCTCAGGTATTCTAAAGCTCAGATGAAAAGGCAAAGTTAGCTTCCAATGGCAAAGCGCAAAAAACTCGCCGCGGAAAGCTCCAGCCCTAAGAAGGCTACTTCGTCTGCTTCGCCGGCGAAAAAGCGCGCGACCACCACCGCATTATCGACTAAGAGAAGGACCGCCGCTAAACGACAGGTAACTCAGCCAGATTCGTTTCCACCGACGCTCGGTGACATCGATCTACATCTTTTCGGCGAAGGCCGTCACGAACACATCTACGACAAGCTGGGCGCGCATCTCATCACTCACCAAGGCGTGCCGGGAGTCTCGTTTGCTGTTTGGGCGCCAAACGCCGAACGAGTGAGTGTTGTCGGCAACTTCAACGCGTGGGACGGTACGCAAAACCGAATGCGCCGGCTCGGAGATTCCGGGGTTTGGGAAACCTTTATTCCAACGCTGAACGCCGGCGAGCTGTATAAATACGAAATCAAGTCCGCCGGTTTGCCGGCCTTTCTCAAAGCCGATCCTTACGCGTCTTTTGCCGAAGTTCCCCCTGCCACTTCATCCGTCGTCTACGAATCGAAACACAAATTTCGTGATTCGAGGTGGATGAAGAAACGGGCCGCGCGTGAACATTTTCGCCAGCCACTTTCAATTTACGAAGTGCATTTTGGATCGTGGCGACGTCGCGTCGAAGCAGACAATCGCCCCTTCACTTATCGCGAAATGGCGGAACCGCTTGCAGACTACGTTGAGGAGGCGGGGTTTACCCACGTCGAGTTTTTGCCGCTCAAGGAGCATCCGTATGGACCATCGTGGGGATATCAGGTGAGCAACTACTTTGCGCCCTCCGCTCGCTACGGCACACCGGACGATCTTCGTTATCTCATCGACTACCTGCACCAGCGCGGGATCGGCGTAATCATGGACTGGGTGCCTGCCCACTTTCCCAAAGACGCATTTGCGCTTGCCCGCTTTGACGGCACAGCGCTCTATGAACACCTCGATCCGCGTAAAGGTGAACACCCGGACTGGGGCACGTATATCTTCAACTACGGTCGCAATGAAGTACGAAATTTTCTGCTGGCGAATGCGCTCTACTGGTTCAGGGAATTTCACATCGATGGTCTGCGCGTCGATGCCGTGGCCTCGATGCTTTATCTCGACTACAGCCGCGAGGAAGGAGAATGGGTGCCTAACCAGTTTGGCGGCCGCGAGAATCTGGATGCGATTCGGCTGTTGCAGGAGTTGAACGAGACTACCCATCGCGAGTGTCCCGGCACAATGATGATTGCCGAGGAATCAACCGCCTGGCCCAAGGTCAGTCATCCGGTTTACAGCGGCGGGCTTGGGTTCGATTTCAAATGGAACATGGGCTGGATGCACGACACGCTCAAGTATTTTCAGGCTGACCCACTGTTTAGAGGCGGGAACCACAACGCACTAACTTTTGGTTTGCTATACGCGTGGAGTGAAAACTTTATCCTTCCGTTGTCGCACGATGAAGTTGTGCACATGAAAGGCGCGCTGCTGAACAAGATGCCGGGCTCGGAGGAGCAGAAGTTCGCCAACCTGCGCGCGTTGTACGGCTACATGTGGGCGCATCCGGGAAAGAAGTTGTTATTTATGGGCGGCGAATTCGGGCAGTGGGGTGAGTGGAACGAGACGGAGAGCATCGACTGGCATCTTTTGGAAAAGCCTGTGCATGGTGGTGTGCAGAAACTGGTCAGCGAACTCAATAGGGTTTACAAGGCGAAGAATTCTTTGTGGGAAGCCGACGGTGAGCCGGCAGGGTTTCAATGGATTGACGCAGACAACGCATCGGAGAACATCGTTTCGTTTATCCGCCGCGCGCCGTCAACAGGCCGTGAAATAATTTGCGTGGGAAACTTTGCGCCTGTGCTGCGAGAGAAATATCGATTGGGCCTGCCGCGGAAGGGAACGTATCGACTGATTCTGAATAGCGATGCGGAAGAATACGGCGGCGGCG
The DNA here is from genome assembly GCA_041748795.1 of Pyrinomonadaceae bacterium. Classification (GTDB taxonomy): domain Bacteria; phylum Acidobacteriota; class Blastocatellia; order Pyrinomonadales; family Pyrinomonadaceae; genus PSRF01. The sequence goes on along the minus strand of JBGTCM010000043.1, from coordinate 5,163 downwards.
GTGTCAAAGTCGCAAAGACGATCAAGGCTAAGGAGGATCCAATTAACGGCCAGCCTTATTCAGCGGTTATTACCTTGCCACCCTTATCCACCTTGTGGTTTGAGGCTCCTGCGAAGATAAAAGTAGCTAAGTAACCTCGCGAAGCGATTTCATTAGCACCGCGGCTTCAGCCCGGTGATCACGAAGCGGAATTCCAATACGGAACCGTTTCAACGGTTTCTGGCCGTTTGCACCGGAATAGAAACCGTTAGAAACGGTTATCGACTCGCGGTAGCGTATCTTGATCACCGGGCTGAAGCGGGGTGTCAATGAGATCTCTTCGCGTAGCGCGGTAATATAAAGACTGAGACGTCAAGAGGGCGGTCGGAGATGGTTAATGCGAGAGCTTACGTTCTAATTTATCAATCCGATCTTCGGCATCTTGCATATCGGCGCGGGTTTCCATGACGATAGCTGCGAATCGATCCAAACGTTTCGACAACTCGCGCCTTGTATCGACGATCTCTTTCCTGGTATCGAGGATCTCTTTGAGTGCTTGCTCCCAGATGGGCTTAGTGTCGTAAGCGCGAATCTCAAGTTTTTGCAGCCGTGAAGCCATGCCCTGCAGGCGCGAATCAACGGTTTCAAGCCGCGCATCTACAGTTTCAAGGCGCGACTCCACCTTTTCGAGACGCGAGTCCGTAATACGCATCGCTGAATCCAAAGCGTCAAAGCGCGCGAAGACTCTGTCCTCGAAAGGGCGTTTACCGTTCATTTCGTCGGTGTTCGCATTATTCACAGTCTAATTATCTGACCGTTGCTACGGCACGGTCAACGTTTGCCTTTAATTTCCGATCAACGGTTGATGCTGTATCTTTTGCATCATGATCAATTGGGGCGAAATTCGAAAGCAGTTTCCTGTTTTTGACAATTACACCTACCTAAACACCGCAGCGGCTGGGCCATTAGCGCGTTCAACCCGTAACGCTGCTGCGGACTACTACGACCTGATGATGGCCGATGGTGACGTGCACTGGGACGACTGGCTGGCGCAGCGCGAGGAAGTCCGAAAGAAAGTTGCGGCGTTTATCAATGCTGAGCCGGATGAAATTGGACTAACCACAAACACTTCTTCCGGTATGAACGTGATTGTCGACGCACTCGAAACCAGCGGTGAAGTTATCTCCTCAGATCTCGAGTTTCCTGTTTCCACTTTGCCGTGGATGAACCGGCGAATCCCTGTCCACCTGGTTAAGTCAGCCGACGGCACGATTGGGATTGATGACCTCCGCGGCGCGATGACCACGCAGACGGGCTCCATTTCAATAAGCCACGTTCAGTTTTCGAATGGTTTTCGCATCGATCTCGAAGAGCTGGGCAACGCGAAGGGTGATCATTCGTTCGTTGTTAACGCGAGCCAGTCGGCAGGAGTTTTTGAGATTGATGTGAAGCGGATGAAGATTGATGCGCTTTGTGCCACCGGGCACAAATGGATGCTCTCCGGGTACGGTTCGGGCTTCGTCTATCTGAGCAGGGAATTACTCGAGCGCTCGAAGCCGCGCGCGATTGGCTGGCTCAGTGTTCAGGACCCGTACGCAATGAAGAACGACGAATTACACTTGCGTCATGATACGGCGGCACGCGCTGAACTCGGCTGTCCACACTTTGCTGGGATGTTTGCCCTGGGGGCGTCAATTGAGCTGATGACGAAAACAGGCACCAGGGAAATCGAGCAGCGTTCACTTTCTCTCAATCAGTTATTGACTGACCGTTTGATTGCGGCCGGCTGGAAAGTTATGTCACCCCTCGCCAACGAAGACATGCGCTCGGCGGAGACGTTGGTAGCAGTCGACGATCCAGCGGGGCTCGTGGCAAAGCTTGCCGAACAAAAGATCATCGTCACGGAGAAGCCCCACGGAATCCGCATCGCTACAGACTTCTTCAACAATGAAGACGATATAGAACGTTTGATCGGAGCGCTCAAGTAGGACAGACCAAGTAGGAAAGACATTTCTGTCTGTCGGTCCCTGGTTGGAATCAAGGATAGGTTTGCGGGCGTCTAACGAAACAACGACAGACAGGAAGGTCTGTCCTACTTTTATTTCTTGGGTCGCGGCTTGGGAGGTTTCGCTTTGGCTCTCTTGGAAGGCGCGCGCTCAACTGTTTGGCCGGCGAAAAACTGTCTCGAAAGCTTAATGAAAGTTTGCATGGTTGGTGATTCGTAGCCGCCCGTCAACCTGGCGATTCCCAATTCCCAGTTTATTTCCGCGCCTTCAATCCACCATCTAACGAGTCGCCCCTTCTTCACTTCTTCCGCCACTGATTGCAGCGGGACGATCCCTACACCCATGTCTTCTTCCACCATCCTGCGGATCGCCGCCTGCCGGCTCAGTTCCATCGACACCTGAAGATTGACTCCCGCTTGAGCGAAAAACTGATCGATGAGACGGCGAGTATTGCCGCCGCGCTCGCCCAGGATCAGTTTCTCACCAGCGAGCGTATACGCGCTGATGGTTCGTTGCTTTGCCAGGCGGTGCCGTGGCGACGCAATGGCCACCAATTGATCCTGACTGAGCCGCTCAGTGTTGATTCCACGTGCCTCAACCGGCAACGACACAAACGCCAGGTCAATTTCACCGGCCAGGATTTGTTGAACGAGGGTTTCGCTGGTGCCCGAGGCCACCGTGATTTCCGAACGCGTGTGTTGTTTCCGAACTTCCCTGAGAAGCCTGGGCAAGACATCTGTCGTCACCATCGCAGAAGCGCTGCCAACCCGCAGCCGACCACGTTCAGCGCCCGCCAGTTCGGCGATTTCATCGACGGCTGCATCATGGTCGCGCAGAATCTGACGCGCGCGTTGGAGCAACTGCTCTCCGGCCTCGGTCAACATTACATGTCGTGGTGCGCGAATAAACAGCCTGGCGCCCAGGTCCTTCTCCAATTGCTGAATCTGCATGCTGATCGCTGCCTGTGTAACGTGTACTCGTTGCGCGCCCGCGGTGAAGGTCCCCAGTTCTGCGATAGCCACAAAAGCCCTTAGTTGTCTGATCTCCATGAATGATTCGGCTCCTTAGGTGGTATTAACGACCGTTATTGTAATAATAAAATCTTTTAGTTTCCATTATAAATGACCGTTCCCTAGAATGTGCGGCCGTGGTCCATCCTGATTGATGTATGTGAAGGTCAGTTACCACCTGCGTTAGCGGGTGGCAATCCTTGAGCATAACGTTCCGTATCGGCGACGTCTAACCACCGGCTGGCGCAGGTGGTACTGACGTTGGCAAGCATGCTTCAAAGGTACGCAAGCTGAAGGCAGGACTGTAACGCATCGGATGCGCCCAGGTTTCGCCCTATGGTAACTGACAGGAGCCAATCCGCTTTGTTGTCGATGTCCAGGCCCGGATTGCGCCGGCCCGTTGTCGGGGTCGACGGCGGCGGGACCAAAACCCACGCTGCGATACTCGACTCGAATTTTGCACTTTTGGGCGAAGGCTTTGCCGGCCCATCTAATCCCCTGCGGGTTGGAATCGCGAATGCCGCCGCAGCGGTCCGCGAAGCGATCGACAAAGCCTGCGAAGTTGCGCATGTTCGGAGAACTGATCTGGTTGCCGCCGAAATCGGATTAGCAGGCGCAAGCCGCCAGGAGCTGCGTGCCCGTATGCGCGATGCGCTTCATGCGTCAGGTATCGGAGAGATAATCGTTGTCAGCGACGCAGACATTGCCCTTTATGGAGTGACCGAAGGCGAGCCGGGAGTGATCGTGATTGCCGGCACTGGCTCAATTTGTTGCGGCACAAATTCTCGCGGCAAACGTGTTTGCGCTGGAGGCTGGGGGCCGGTTGCCGGCGACGAAGGTGGGGGTTCCTGGCTAGCACGCCGTGCGCTTCGCGCCATAGCGCATGCGGCTGATGGGCGTGGCTCCCAAACAGCACTGACCGCTGCGGCGTGCGACTATTTTCATGTTTCCGATGCGAACTATCTTTCCACGGCCATTTACTCTCCTAATATTACTAACGATCGCCTGGCCGGTTTTGGCAAAAACGTAATCGAGACCGCCAAGGAAGACGATCCGGTGGCCAGAAAAATCATGGCCGAAGCCGGGAAGGAACTTGGCATGGCTGCCGCGGCGGTAATCAGAAATCTAAAGCTGCAGACGGAGACTTTCCAGGTGGGCTATGTGGGTGGTGTCTTTAACGCTGCGGGCGAGCTCGTGCTGTCGGGAATCCGCGAAGAAGTAATGAAGGTTGCGCCGCACGCTTATCTAGCGCCTCCGAGGTTTTTTCCCGCCGTGGCTGCGGCACGCATGGCCCGCCAGCACGTCAATGACGTGGCCCTGGCGGTTTGACAGGTGCTATGTCAGTAGGTTTGGGGCAGTAGCCCGACCGTTAGGGAGGGCGTGTAACCAGCAAGTCAGAAGCGCCCTCCCTAACGGTCGGGCTACTGCCCCGAACGTGGTACTTACTAAGGAACTAGTAATAACAATTGGTCATTTTCCACCGATGAACTCTGATGATTTAGCATCGCTTCCAGTAACTGAACAAGAAAATCCGAAAACGACAAACCTCAGCTCGTCTTCCACAGACGAGATCCTGCGCCTGATGAATGATGAGGACGCGCTTATAGCAGCAGCGGTCCGTGAAGTTCTTTCGGCTGTTGCACAGGCAGTTGATGGGATCGTCAGTCGGATTGATTCCGGGGGTAGACTTTTCTATGTGGGCACAGGCACCTCCGGACGGCTTGGTGTCCTGGACGCTTCGGAGATTCCCCCGACCTTTGGAGTTTCGCGGGACATGATCCAGGCAGTGATCGCCGGCGGTTACGACGCGTGTCATCGTGCAGTCGAAGCTTCGGAAGACGATGCAACCGCTGGTCGCGAAGATTTGAAAGCTCGCGGCTTTGCGCAATGGGATGCACTCGTTGGAATTGCTGCCTCTGGTGGCACGCCGTATACCGCTGGAGCACTGGCCTACGCTCGTGAGTTGGGGGCTTTTACTGTGGCTGTTACGTGCGTTCCGGATAGTCTTATTACTAAAACAGCGGAGCTCAGTATCGTTCCGATCGTGGGTCCGGAAGTGCTAACGGGCTCGACGCGGCTCAAAGCGGGCACCGCGCAGAAGCTGGTTCTCAACATGCTTTCAACTGCGACGATGACGAAGTTGGGTTATGTGAGCGGCAATCGCATGA
>JBGTCM010000042.1:0-1748 GCA_041748795.1 Pyrinomonadaceae bacterium | reverse complement strand
TTGGTCCTCAGCGATGTGACTACGCTGTTCGTGGTTAAAATGAAGATCGTGGTTGGGCCAGTACCGGCCAAAGCGGCGCCGGGCCGCCGCACTCCAGGGAGACGCATTAACTATGAGAAACTTCCTTCTACTTGTTGTTCTGCTTTCCTTAGTCAATTTTCCAACGGTAGGTGGCGCGGGGTTGGAGCCTTTTGAGCGTGGCCAGCGAAAACCTGCACTACGCCTGCCGCTCAAGAACCCGCGCATCGTCGTGATGAAAGGCAAGCGACGAATGGAGCTGCACGCGGATGGTTCCATCGTACGTGTCTACCAGATTGGCCTCGGCCTAAATCCGGTGCCCGATAAGATAAAACAGGGGGACCGGGCAACGCCGGAAGGCGAATTTTATGTGTTTACCAGGAACAATAAGAGCGCCTTCTATTTGTCGCTTGGGATTAGTTATCCAAATGTTGAAGACGCTGAACGTGGCCTGCGCGACGGCCTGATATCACGCGCGCAGCATGACGCGATCGTTCGAGCTATCAAGAGAAAAGCCACCCCGCCCCAAAACACGCAGCTGGGCGGGGACATCTACATTCACGGAAACGGTGCCAAGAGCGATTGGACATGGGGCTGCGTCGCATTGGAAAATGAGGACATACGTGAACTGTTTGACGCGGTCGGCGTAGGAACACCTGTTACGATTAAGCCATGACGGAAATCAAGCCATTCAAAATTCGACACGTCGAGATCAAACCGCCATTGATCCTCTCTCCCATGGCGGGCGTGACTGACGTATCGTTCCGTCGCCTGCTCAAACGGCGCGGCGGCGTTGGCCTCAGTGTGTCGGAGTTTATTTCCGTCGAGGGTTTGACGCGCAGTAACCCAAAATCAAAACGGCAGATGAGGTTTTACGAAGACGAGCGTCCGTTCGCAGTGCAGATTTTCGGCGGCCAGCCCGAACGCATGCGCATAGCAGCCGAGATGGCCGAGGAGGTGGGCGCGGATATTCTCGACATTAATTGCGGATGCCCGGCACCAAAGGTCGTGAAGCATGGTGGCGGCTCAGGTCTACTCAAGGACCATGCACGTCTCGAGACGATTCTCAAAGAAATTAAAAAGGCGATCACGATTCCCCTTACGATCAAGATCCGCGCGGGCTTTTACGATCACACGATCAATGCGGTCGATACGGCGAAGCTGGCCGAAGATTGCGGAGTTGAGCACATCGCTCTGCATGGACGAACGAAGGAACAGGGGTATCGCGGCCTGGCGAATTGGGACCTGGTGAAACAGATAAAAGAAGCTGTGCGCGTTCCCGTGTCGGGAAGTGGTGATGTCACGACGATCGAGCAGGCGTTTGCGCGTTTTCGCGAAACGGGCTGCGATGGTGTCTTGATTGGGCGCGGGGCGATGGCCAACCCCTGGATCTTTCGGCAGATCGAAGATGCAATGCAGGGCCGGGAAATCTTTCAACCAAGTCTGGCGGACAAACGCGCGATCCTGCACGAGTACTTCGACATGTTGCGTGAAGACATGCCGGAAACGCCGGCGATCAATCGCATGAAGCAACTGGCCGGGCAGTTCACACGGGGTCTGCAAGGCGGCGCGCTCTTCCGGACGTCGCTCTATCACTCACACTCAGTGGACGAGATTCTTAATCGCATCGAAGAATATTTTGAAGCCATTGAGACAGGTAAGCCATACTTCGGCGAGGCCGGCGCACCGATAGAAGATGCTCCCGAACTCGACTCGTGTGAAGCCGCCAC
>JBGTCM010000041.1:0-4234 GCA_041748795.1 Pyrinomonadaceae bacterium | reverse complement strand
ATGTCCGTGTCACCGAGCCTGACGCCCTGGGCCGCCATCATCACAGCCTTAAGACCGGACCCGCAGACCTTATTGACGGTCACAGCAGACACTGCCGGTAACAGGCCTCCGCCAAGAGCGGCTTGCCGCGCAGGGTTTTGGCCCAGGCCCGCCTGAATCACACAACCCATGATCACTTCATCGATATCTTCAACCGCAACGCCCGCGCGCCGAACACTTTCGCGCACCACGATAGCGCCAAGATCCGTCGCCTTGAATCCTTTCAGCGATCCTAAAAACTTTCCCACCGGTGTTCTGGCTGCACTAATGATTACCGCGTCTCGCGTTTCACCCATACAACTCCCGTTTGTCTCGAAGTTAATTGCAGTTAACGATTACTATTTACCTAAAGTGGTGTCAAGGAAGAGGGTGTCGGGTGCCGGTGTCGGGTGCCGGTGTCGGGTGTCGGGTGTCGGGTGTCGGGTGTCGGGAAGTTCAAACAACATTCTCCATACAAACTAGCCACCACGTATGATTGCACCCAACACCCAATACCCGGCACCTGACACCCGACATCCAACACCCAATGCCCGGCACCTGACACCCGACACCCAACACCCAATACTCGGCACCTGACACCCGACACCCGTGAGTGGTAGACTCCCGCTTTGCAATTCAACCTTCAAAACACTTTTCCAATTATCAAACATGCAAGCTCTCATTCTTGCCGGCGGTAAAGGTACACGCCTCCGCCCGCTAACCGTCTACACTCCCAAGCCAATCGTTCCGATTTGCAACCGTCCGTTTCTCCTTTACCAGATCGACACGCTGCGTCGCGCCGGTATCACCGACATCACGCTGTCACTCTCGTATCAACCAAACAAGATCGAGCAGTTGCTCGGCGATGGTTCCGACTACGGCGTCAAGCTCAAATACACAGTCGAGCCGCAACCAATGGGCACAGCCGGCGCATACAAGTTCGCCGAAGACCTGATACGCGAGCCGACCGTGGTCTTCAATGGCGATGTTCTAACCGACCTTGACCTAAAGGCGGTCATTCGCGAGCACAATGAACACAAGGCAATTGCGACGATCGTCCTTGCGCCAGTAGAGAACCCTTCGGTCTACGGACTCGTGGAAACGGAAAGCGACGGGCGCATTCGACGATTTTTGGAAAAACCCAAAGCTGACGAGATCACCTGCAACACCATCAATGCCGGGACCTACATACTCGAGCCAAGCGTGCTGGACCTCGTTCCTGCCGGCGAAAATCATTCGTTCGAATACGGATTGTTTCCGGAGTTGCTCAAGAGAAAAGAAGCTTTCTTCGCACACACTCCGGGGCGTACGTATTGGATCGATATTGGAACTCCCGAGCGCTACCTGCAGGCCCACCTTGATCTATTAGGAAACCGCGTTGGGCGGATTCACATTAAGGAACGGCGCGGCGACTTCGATTCCGCCACAGCGGCAGAAATTGATGACGTATCCATGATCGGTGATGGTTGCCAGATCAAGCCAGGCGCGCAGATCATCAATTCCGTCTTAGGGCCGGGCTGCTTCGTGGAGGAACGTGCGCGCGTAGAGAATTCCGTCATCTGGCCGCATACGCGCGTCGGCACGGCAGCGGAAGTTTCGCGCGCCGTTGTCGGTCGCGGTTGTCATATCGGTCGCTCTGCAGTCGTAGGCGACGGTTCCGTTCTTGGCGATAAAACCTCGCTAACGGATTACACGATCACCGGACGCCAAGAATAGATTTCCGTTTAGATGGCGCACTTGTGCGCCCCAGAGATTTCCGTTTAGATGGCGCACTTGTGCGCCCCAGTACGTTGAGTGTTGACGAGCGGACAAGTCCGCGCTCTAAACGGGATTATTCGACACTTTCTTTATGAACGATCTTACCCCCATCAAATTCGGCACCGACGGCTGGCGCGCGGTGATTGCGCTGGATTACACGTTTGCCAATCTCGAACGTGTGGCCCAGGCGTACGCAGATTATCTGCTGGGGCTGAATAAATCCCCGCTGGTTGTCGTCGGTTACGATTGTCGTTTTCTGTCGGAGAAATTTGCGCGTCACGCGGCCGAAGTGATAGCGGGAAACCAACTGCAGGTAGCTCTCTTCCAGGAGGCAATGCCCACTCCTTTGATCTCCTGGGCCGTGAAAGAGCTCAAGGCTGATGGCGGCATCGTCATCACCGCATCTCACAACCCCCCCGAATTTAACGGCTTCAAGATAAAAGCTCCATGGGGCGGCAGTGCGCCGCCGGAAACTACGCTGGCCGTGGAGAAGTTGCTCGATGCTAAGCCGCCGCGGCGTGCAACTTTGATTGACGATGGGAACTCACGGTTAGCGAAACCACTTCAAAGCTACCGAGAACAAGTGGCTTCTTATATCGATCTACAACGACTGCGCGAATCGGAAGGTGCTGTCGTCGTCGATGCGATGCATGGATCTGGTGGCACTTGGGTTGAAAGTTTTCTGACTCGCGGCGCGCTGAAAGTTGAAACTATTCGCGCCTCCCGCGATCCGCTCTTTGGTGGTGTCAATCCTGAACCAATTGATTCGAATCTCGCTCCTTTGAAACGTCGCCTGATCGAGAAGAAGGCATTGGTAGGTTTAGCCACCGATGGTGATGCGGACCGTGTCGGCGCGGTAAATGAGCTCGGCGAAACGATGACCATGCATCAGGTTGTGCCAATGGTCCTGTTGCATCTCGTACGCCGGCGCAATATGACAGGCGCAGTGGTCCGCACATTTTCTCAATCAGTTTTGCTGAAGCGCATCGCTGCCGCGCATGACCTTAAACTCTACGAAACACCAATCGGGTTTAAGTACATCGCCGACTTAATGCTCAAAGACGACATCCTGATTGGCGCTGAAGAATCGGGCGGCATCGGCGTCAAGGGACACATTCCTGAACGCGACGGAATTCTAAACTCGCTTCTGTTCCTGGAAGCAGTCATTACCGCCGGCGTAACACCTTCCGCGATGCTGCGTCAGCTACATCAGGAGTTCGGTGAATTTCATTTTGCGCGGAAGGACCTGCGCGTCGAGCCTGGTCCAGGCCAGGAACTCGTGAATCGCCTGGCCCAGGCACCGCCACCCGAGATGGGTGGGTTTAAAGTTTCGGACGTTGAGACGATGGACGGAACGAAACTGCTCTTCGATGACGAATCGTGGCTACTCTTCCGACAATCCGGAACTGAACCGGCGCTGCGCGTTTATTCCGAGGCGACGAGCCTGGCTAAAGCTAATGCCCTTTTGTCTGCCGGTGAAGCACTGGCGCGTGCTGTTTAACCAACCACGGTAACAGTCGTCTATTTTGGAGTGCGGCGGCTTGACGCCGCTTTTCGTTTTGCTGGATGCGGGATTAATTAACAGATTATTGAGGTGCACGAGAAAGCGGCGTCCAGCCGCCGCACTCCAAACTGTTAATTACGGCGGAAATAACATTGACTGCTGGTCCAAAGGTGATTTAACGTTCCGCATCCCCCGCACGATAACCCAGAGTCCCCAGTCGAGAACTCTTTGCCTTGGAGGTGCCTGCGATGAGTTTGGGATTAATCCTGCTGATAGTTTTGATTATTTTGCTTTTGGGTACTGTACCCAGATGGCCTCACAGTAGAAACTGGGGTTATGGCCCAAGCGGCGGAGTCGGTCTGTTGCTGGTGATCATCCTCATTCTTATATTACTGGGGCGCATTTAGATAAGCGACTCCGGTCGATCTTAACCGGTTGCAGCCACAGTTTTCCGCGAACAACGCTGGGCACAATGCCAGAGTTACCTGAGGTTGAACATGTTGTGCGTGCGTTGCGCCGAGGTGTCCTCGGGCGTCAAATCGTGGCCACCGAAATACACCTGCCCAAGCTCGTATCTCCGTCGTCCGCTTCATCCTTCAGCCGCAAGTTAAAAGGCTCCCGCGTCATCGCGATCAACCGTCGCGGCAAATACATCTTGATTGAGCTTGAAAAGCCAAACGCACGCACGAACGCCCTCACGAACGATGGCGCAACGGCTTCGTCCACCAAGCCGGCGAACGAGCACGTCCTCATTGTCCACCTGCGCATGACCGGAAAGTTCATGGTGCTAACGCCCGATGATGAGTTGCCGCGTCACGCCCATGCGGTCTTCTATCTCGATGATGAGCGGCGCCTGGTGTTTCGCGATCAAAGGCAGTTTGGAATCATGAGGCTCGCGGCCAAGTCGCGTGTCGGCGGGACAAAAGGAATTAGCGAGTTGGCCCCCGAGCCCTT
>JBGTCM010000040.1:0-2147 GCA_041748795.1 Pyrinomonadaceae bacterium | reverse complement strand
ATTGGTATCCGAAAGGCGATAGGGGCGCGTCGCAAAGATATTGTTCGCCAGTTTCTGTTCGAGGCTATGGCGTTGACGTTTCTCGGTGGCGCGCTGGGTGTAATTATCGCCATCGGCGTCAGCCAGCTCATCATGTTTCTGATTCCTGCATTGCCGGCAACTATTCCAGCATGGGCCGTGATTACAGGCCTATCTGTCTCCATTGGTGTTGGTCTAATCTTCGGCGTCTGGCCCGCCCGCAAAGCCTCCCGTCTCGATCCAATCGAGTGCCTGCGCTACGAATAGCGGAGCGGACGATCTCCTTTTACATTACGGCCTTCTTATCACTTCAAAACACGACTGGTCACGCGAAGCGATCTCATTCACACGCGGCTTCAGCCCGGTGACTATGTCGGCAACTTGATCGTGGACCGTTTCAACGGTTTATTACCGCGGAGTCAAAAACCGTTAGAAACGGTTCAAGGATCGTAAATGAGCTTCTCGATCACCGGGCTGAAGCCGCGGTGTGAATAAGATCCCTTCGCGTGGGTAAGGAACAAGATAGCCCCGCCCAATTCAAACCTCGTCTATAATGCGGCTCAGTGACTAAACCGACGCACCAGCGCGATTTCATCAAGGAATACATAACGTATCTCCAGGTAGAGAAAGGACTCGCGCGCCACACGCTCGACAGTTACCGTCGCGATCTCGAACGACTCGAAACCGTGGCGACCAGGCTGGGCCAACCCGTCTCGGATCTCACGCGACCCGATCTTCGTAAATGGATCGCGCAACTCTCACGTGAAGGACTGGCGCCGTCATCTGTGGCCAGGGCTGTCAGCGCTGCCCGCGGTTTCTTTTGTTTCCTGATGCTTGACGGACATATCAAGATTCATCCAGCAGAGGATCTGGACACGCCGCAAAAGTTTTCATACCTGCCAAGGTTTCTGACTGTCGAGGAAATCGATCTACTGTTTGCCGCGCCTGACATCACCACGGAAGAAGGCGTGCGCGACCGGGCTATGCTGGAGCTGACGTATGCTGCCGGCTTGCGCGTGTCGGAGCTTGTTGGGTTGAAACAGACGCAAATTGACCTGAATGCCGGGGTGGTCAACTGTCATGGTAAAGGCAGCAAGGAGCGGCGCGTGCCGGTGGGAAAGAGCGCGATTCATTGGCTGCAGCGATACGCGTCGGTTAAAGCTGCCTATGGTCAGCCGGCATATCCGAACCTGTTTCTCCAGCGTGGTAAACCACTGACGCGCCAACACGCGTGGTCCATGATCAAACGCCACGCAGAAACCGCCGGCGTCGGAAATGTTTCACCACACACTCTGCGCCATAGCTTCGCGACCCATCTATTGCAACACGGCGCCGACTCTCGTTCTGTCCAGGCATTGCTGGGGCACAGCGATATCTCTACAACGCAAATCTACACGCACATGACCGATCGACATCTTCGCGCCGCTTACGATAATCATCATCCACGCGCACGCACGGTCAAAGTGAAAACCGATTAGCGTCTTGCAGCACGAATTTAGTACTTAGTTAACACGAGGCGCCCTGTGATCCCTCGAGGGTCGGGAAGAAGGCTCTTTGTTGCGGTACACCCCGGCCCACGGATATCAAAAAGCGCCTTTGAAATAGTTCGAGGTTGGGAAGGAGGGCTTGCCCCCGCTCTTCCTTTGACCACATGATCCTTGAAGCACTAAAGCGCTCTCCGACTTTGATGATTTGAGTGGCGCGACGAAGAGCGGGGGCAAGCCCACCTTCCCAACCTCGAACTATTCAGAGTGCCCTCCTATGATTTTGGATCTTTCTTTCTGACGTCGTAATTTTGCATCGTTAGGTCAAGAGTGTGACTCATGCCGCAAACTAACAGTTTGCTCTACATAAGACAGCCTTCAGACGAAACCGTGCGGCAGTTCATAGCCGATCAACGCGAACTGCCCTTTTCCTATCCTGAAGTTGGTGCAACAAAAACCCACGCCCCGGCTGGTTACACCGAGGACCATAACCGGATCAAGCTTGGCCAGGGAGAGACAACCTACAATAGAGCAGTCTCCGCCTTAAAAAATTGGAAACACTTTGATCTTGGCTGGGTGAAAATAGTTCCCGGCGGAGTCCCGATCGAGGTGGGCCAAATAGTAGGAATGCAGGCCCGGACGTTC
>JBGTCM010000039.1:0-5587 GCA_041748795.1 Pyrinomonadaceae bacterium | reverse complement strand
TGCTTCTATCGCATCATGGGCCGACCTTCCCGGCCTAAAACCATAACTGTTAGGTTCAAAGCGAGCCTCCCATTCTGGTTCTAGCGCCATTTTTGCCAGAGCCTGTTGGGCTCTGTTCTCGATAGTCGGGATGCCTAAAGGTCGTTTCTCATCGGAACCGGGTTTGGGTATCCAAACTCGGCGGACGGGAGTCGCATTAGGTTTCAGGTTCAAGTTTTGGACAAGTCGCATCCGGTGTCTCGGGCTAAGAGCTAGTTTGCCGTCAACGCCAGCTGTTTTCTTGCCTTTATTGTCTTGCGTAACCTTCCTGACTGCGAGACATTTGGCTTGCCAGGAGCTGAGTAGTAGTTTCTGGAGTTTATGAACTGCTACCTTATTACCATGTTGGCCAGCTTGGTAAATACGCTTTTGGAGCTTAAAAACTTTCCGCTCGATATCACGCCACGGAAGGTCTTTCCATTCATACACTAGCGATGAAACTGCTGTGCTCATGACTTGTTGACTCCGACTCGTGTCTTTACCTTTCACGTTACCGCGTCCACGTCAGCGTATCCGCCGGCTTTCCCGGCGGCATTTGCTTCTTGGACAATCCTTCCATGCAGGGCATTCGGTTGACACCTACTCCACCGTTGGAGAGCACAAGCATGGTTACACCGTTCCGGCCACTCGTTTTACGCAGATTTAGAGCCGCACAATTCTTCCGGGTTTTTGTTGGGTGAACACTGGTCGCTTCTAAAGACGCCAGTCATTATCCCTGCCTTTTGGCAAAGCCTAATATTCCGCGTAGGCTTCTTCATCCTAACGAAAGTTAATGCGTTCGTATTCCTACTCATGTCTGCCTGCTTGCATGGGGTCATCAATCGGAATTTGATTTACCGTGCGTTTCATCCCGCTTTACGGATTGATGGTCAGTCGCTACCGTAGAGATGATGCATTTCCTAGTTCACCGTAGGATAGGGAATTGCACCCTATATCGAGTGACAAGTTAGACAATAAAATATGGGTGGCCGATAGTGCTGGCCATCCAAGTTGTTATCGCCCTTCGCGTCCCTCATCAGCTCTTTGGAGGTTAATGTAACCTTTTTAGAATCAATGATTTAGCGAAAACGGGTCGCACTTAGAACGGAATGTCGTCATCCGGCAGATCCGCGGGTTCGCCACCGCCTGATGCCGCAGCAGCTCTCTCCATCGGCGCACCACCCTCAGCCCGTCCGCCGCCAATAAATTGCATATCGGTAGCGTTAACTTCGAGACTGTGTCTCTGTTTTCCGTCGCGGTCGGTGTACTCTTCGACTCGAAGTCGTCCTTCGATGTAAACCTGGCGACCATTTTGTAGATACTGAGCGGCCGTCTCGGCCTGACGGTTCCAGAGTGTGACCTTGAACCACGTAGTGTGGTCCTGCATCTCGCCCGTTTTATCCTTCCGTCGTTCATTCGTCGCCATACTAAAACTGCAAACAGGCGTCCCCTGTGGCGTGTAACGAAGCTCAGGATCACGGCCAAGATTTCCAACTAAAATTATTTTGTTGAACGACATGAGGGACCTCTTATTTTCTTTTGAATTGGGAACTCGCGGGCAATGCTACCACGTAATTAACAACGGTCAAGCTGAGCGAACACAACCTACTAAAACGCTTTGTAGCAAAATGTTCGGTATCGCGTTTGACTTCCGGTTTCTGGTAGACTACGGGCGAATTTCGAGCTCTGAGATGGAAACCGGAAGTTCAGAGTTCAGACCTTAAGCTGCGGCTTCGCACCGCAAGCTAACGCTTGAACTCTGAACTACGTCGCGGATTTTCAGGTAGTCCCAAGCAATGAAATCCACAGTTTACATTGAGACGTTCGGCTGCCAGATGAATGTTGCCGACACGGAACGCGCGGCCACGGGTCTGCGCAAAGCGGGTTATGAATTGACCACGCTGGCCGACGATGCGGACGTTGTTCTACTTAATACCTGCTCCGTAAGAGAACGTGCGGAAAGAAAAGTCTTCCGCAGAATCGGTGAGATTCGGAATCTGGCTAGGAAAACGCGTAAGTCTAAGCCTCTGATTGGCGTCATGGGTTGCGTTGCTCAGTTGGAAGGAGAATCAATTTTCAAAAACGCTCCCGCCGTAGATATGGTTATCGGCACACGCGCCACCGATCGTATTCCGTCAATGATTCAGCGCGCGCGGGGCGGGGAAGCATCGGTTATCGATCTCGAGGAGCGCCTAAAAGGTGAAGAGTGGGATGTTTCTCCCGCAGAAAGACGCTCACCATACGTCGCGTTTGTTCCTATCATTGAAGGCTGTAATAAGTTTTGCTCCTTTTGCATTGTTCCTTACTCGAGAGGTCGCGAAAAGAGCCGGAGTGCTGCCGAAATAATCGGCGAGGTCGCACGACTACGCGCGCTTGGCTACAAAGAAGTGCACCTGATTGGCCAGAATGTGAATAGCTACAGGCCTAAATCACAGGAAGGACTTGAAGCGTACCGGGGAGCCACTTCGTTTTCACGTTTGCTACGAGCTGTGGCCGAGACAGGAATGGAGCGAATCAAATTTACAACATCGTTCCCCAGAGACTTCCACCCTGATATAGTGTCCGCGATCGAGGAGTATCCAAATCTTTGCGACTGGGTCCATTTGCCTGTGCAGTCGGGAAGCAATCGGATTTTAAAAGCAATGCGGCGGGGCCACACGCGCGAAGAATATTTGCGAAGAGTGGACGGGATCAAGAAGTCGAGACGGCGGCTCGCGCTAACCAGCGACATCATCGTAGGTTTTCCCGGCGAGACCAGAGAAGACTTTGAAGATACGATGACACTTGTGAGCGAATGTGAATTTGATCAGATTTTCATGTTCAAGTATTCGAAACGCGTGGGAACTCCAGCGGCCCAGCTTGACGATGCGGTTTCGGAAAATGAGAAGACTGCACGCTTCATTGAACTCGAGGATCTGCAAATTTCAATTCAGCAGAAGATCTACGAGAGCTATGTGGGCCGCAACGTAAGCGCATTGGTTGAACGCCGTAGCGCGCGCTCCGATAAGGACATGATGGGCCATACGACCTGTAACAAAGTAGTTAACTTCTGCGCAGATGGGGCAAAAGCCGGCGACGTTGTTCAGGTGTTGGTTTCCCAGGCGAAACCGAATAGCCTCTATGGAAGGCTGGCAACGACCGCGGGAACAGGCGTATAGCGTACAAGCTTCAGCTTGCCGCTCGCGGATACAGCGATCTGCGAGGTCGCGAACGAGCAACCTGAAGGCTGTACTCTAAACACCTGTTGTCAGTCGAAAGAGAACAAGGGCGGAGACAGAAGCAGGGAAGTCATGGAAATCGAAGTAAAAATTAGAGCGCTAATGATGGATCCTAATAGTGGGACGCCGATCATTATTTTGAAAGACGTTGACAGCGATACGATGTTGCCGATTTGGGTGGGTGCATATGAAGCCAACGCGATCGCTTTAGAGATTGAAAAGATCGCGCCACCGCGTCCGATGACACATGACCTGCTGCGCAACTTAATAATCGAGCTTGGCATTCAAATTGAAAGAGTGGTAGTGACCAGCCTGCGCGACAACACATTTTTTGCAGTCATCGAAATGCGCATGAGCGACGGCAACCGAATGGTCCTCGACTCGCGACCTTCCGATGCTATCGCCCTGGCTCTTCGAGCTGATTGTCCAATCTACGTTGATGCCGAAGTCATCAAAGCCTCGCGCAATACCGTGCCCAGCGAAGATGATCCTGCGGAAGAGTCGTCTCTCGGGGAAGAAGAATGGCCCGACGTTATCGGTGAAGCCGGCGACCTTCCTATGTAGGAGACATCCGCAGATTACGCAGATTACTCAGATTTGTTCTCGGCAGTTACGGCGCATCATTTGTTTATTTCAAGAATGGACCTCGCAAATGGCGGCGATAACGGTCCGGTCTCATGCTGAATCTGCGAAATCTGCGAAATCTGTGGATTTTGTTTGGAAACTCAAGGATGAATTAGACTAGCGATGTGTAACGAATGATAATTGCGATCGCAAATCAAAAAGGTGGCGTGGGGAAGACTACCACCGCCATCAATTTGGCTGCCGCATTTGCGAGACTTGGCAAACGTGTCCTCCTTCTTGATTTAGATCCCCAGGCAAACAGTTCGATATCCTTTATCGATCCGCTATCGGTTGAGCGTTCAGCGTATGAGTTGATGACGGACGGGATGGCGCCAGTCGAGCAGGCGGTCTATCGAACGCCCGTTGAGGGGCTCGATCTAATTCCGGCGCGAATTAACCTGGCGAAGCTCGAAGCCAAGCTGGTAGGCGATTTCGATGCTCCATTCCGGTTAAAAGACCGTCTGGTTCCATTCCGCGAACAATATCCAGTTATCATTATCGACACTCCGCCTACACTGGGTTTGATTACCGTCAACGCGCTGGTCGCCGCTACGCATGTCCTGGTGCCAATCCAGTCGTCTTATTTCGCACTCGAAGGTACCGACGATCTTCTTGAGACGATTGAGAAGGTTAAAGCTCGTCCGAATCCAGGTCTGGAACTGTTAGGTGTGCTGGTCACGCTGCACGATAAGAGGACCACGCTGGCCCGCGAGGTCCATGAACAGATTAAGAAAGTGTTTGGTCCAAAATTGTTTGATACGGTCATAACGAAGAGTGTTCGCCTTGAAGAGTCGCCCGCATACAAGGAGTCGATCTTTAGTTTTGCTCCTAATTCTTCTGGCGCAATTGAATACGCAAACCTGTGTGAAGAGGTATTGAAACGTGTCTAAAAGGGGATTGCCGACTGGCTTACAGATGCGTCACGACGCTCATTACGTTGAGGAGCTGTCGCAGCATCAGCCCATTCCGGTGGGCCGTATGATCGACTTGGACAAGATCGATCCGAATCCGGAACAACCACGCACGGAATTTGGCGACTTAACTGAATTGACGTCCTCGATCGCTGACAAAGGCGTCCTTGAGCCTTTGTTGGTCAAGCCGTCAAGGCAGACAGGACGCTGGATGATCATCGCCGGCGAGCGACGTTTCAGAGCCGCGCGCGCTGCGGGCTTAAAAGAAGTGCCCTGCGTGGAGATGGAAGTTGACGCAGGCACCGTCGCTGAAATCGCGCTGATCGAAAACATGCAGCGCAAAGACCTGACGGTCTGGGAAGAAGCCGATGGACTGTTGGCGCTGTGCGAAAGGTTTGGTTACACCCACGAAGAAGTTGCCCGCAAAGTAGGGAAGAGCCGCAGCACGGTGACCGAAGCACTTTCGATCGCCGCCATTCCACACGACATCAGGGACATTTGCCGGCAGGCTGACGTCTCCGCAAAGTCGATGCTGCTGCAGATTGTTCGACAGCCGGACGAAGAAGGTATGAGACGACTGGCGATCGAAATAACGTCTCGAGGACTCACGCGCGAAGACGCAAGGGAAGTCAGACGTCAGGAGATGGGCCCACGCATAACTCCCGAAGTAAAACCCTACGTCTTCAAATATGCATCGCCGAAGAAAGAATTTAACGTAGAAGTACGCTTCAAACGCTCGGACGTCAGCACCCACGACGTCGCCCAGGCTTTGCGTTCTGTTGCCAAAGAGATTGATGGCGGCAACAACGATCCCGA
>JBGTCM010000038.1:0-9479 GCA_041748795.1 Pyrinomonadaceae bacterium | reverse complement strand
GTAGGCGTTTCAGGATGGTAGACTTTTGACCATGTCAGCACGCAGACCCCTCGCCAGGAATAATCACCTTGAAGAAGCCATGGCGCTGCTTATTCGTAACCAGGCAGCGTTCGTGGAACAGATTGCCCGAAATGATCAAGAGCGACTGGCGCTTAAGGAATGGCAACAGAAGACGGAGGCATGGCAGCGCAAGGCTGAAGATCGATTCGATAAAATTGATCAGCGGCTGGCCAACATCGAGGCCAGTCTTATTCAACTACCCAAGACGATATTGCAGCAGCTACCCAAAGCCGTTAAGAAAGAAATCGGATTCAAGACGCGAACTTAAGCCTTTCCTCGACGGCTTTTCAATTTATCTGCGTCTTCATTGAATTACCTTCCCGGCCGAAGCGAGGAAACGTCGAGCGCCCGGAGCTAATCGATTCGATTACTGTTCTTTGCCGGTTACGCTCGAGTCACTCCTAATCACTACCACGAACCGTTTGCCCTCAGGCAGCACCGCATTTTCGCCGCGTCTAAATCCGTGCATAAGTGCGAGAGGAGCGAGCGGAGGGAATACCGCGGCGGCGATGATCGTCCTGGTCGCAACTTCCTTCCCATGACTGGTTCCCTTGACGCTGCCCTGACCCATATCGGTCTCCTTGTTCTTATTGAGTATCAACCATTCAGGGTTTCGCACAGAAGTTTCCGGCGCGAGCGGGACGCGCGTGTTGTCGACTGCAATGACGTCCTGCATGCTCCAGGCGAGCCGCCCCGCTTTTCCCCAGTGTCCACCGCGCTTAGCAACTATCACACGGGCCGTCACTAAAGCGTCCTTATCGATAACAACGACGCCGTCTACCATTACCGGAATCACCACGCGAAAACTGAGTAGCTCCCCGGGTTTAACGTACAGCGAACTCACTGTGTAAGCGGCTTCAACATCGATTGACGTACCTGCCGGCAGCTTGACCACAACGGGTTTAGCCGGCGACTCCGGGTTGGCGGGTGGCGTAGCCTCCACCGCTTTGGCAGATTGCGACTGTTGGATATTTTCGATTGCGTTAGGCGCAGGTGTTGAGCTCTGGGCCACCACGGTTATCTCACACAAGGCAACCGCAAATAGCAGAAGGACTAGGCTTTTCATGGTTCACTCCTGGCTGAGGTCTTCGATCAATGCCGTCTCAGGAGCAACCACAATGCCGCGGATGGGTATGTGAAGCAAAACGGAATGAGTGAGCGGTACAAGCGTATAGAGTACAAGCTTTAGCTTGCGGGTGGGGTTGAACGAACCTGCGTGCTCGCCTGGCAGCAACCTGAAGGTTGTACTCTGAACACCTGTAGCACGGCGCAGTCCTCGGTGCTAATTACGGAGTGTTAGCAGTTGCCGCAGCTTTACCTTTAATTGTCATGTCGCCATGAACGAAGACACTATAGCGATTACCCGCGGGTATTATTGCCTGTTGGCCCTTCTTCAAACCCCAAAGCAATCCGAGAGGACCAAGCAGGACGGTGGTCGCTACTGCAGCAACAGCGACGGTGCCACCTTTGCTCTCGCCCAGTTCGCGTTTGGTAAAGCGGGCTGGAACACGAGTGCCGTCTATTGACTGAACATCCTGCATCACCCATTCCAGTTTTCCAGCTCTGCCCCAGCGTCCAGATTTCTTCGCCGTACTGACGCGAGCGCGGCCCGAAGCATTACGGTCAAAGATTGTGACGCCGTTTACCTCCACTGGACGTAAGACTGTGAAGTCTACGACGTCGCCGATTTTCGCCGTCTTTCCCGACAAGGTGTTTGTCAGTTGAATCTCGATCTCCGTTCCATCCGGCACCTTGACGTCAACTGGAGGCCCAGTGAACACGGTAGTCGGCTGAGATGCGACGGTCGATTTTTCCACCATGGCCAGAATTACGGAATCAGGAACATTGAACGATTTCAGCTCGGTCAACCCTGCACGCGACGTGTCGAATTTCGCGGGGGCAGCCTTAATTTTCGCGACCACGATCTCCGCACTCAGACCCGATCTAAGCATTACCAGGACATCCTTGTTCGTAAGTTCGGCGGAGGGCGCCGTCTCTTGAGTCTGCACGGTCTGTCGCACGGACGGATTTGCGACAGCAAGCGTTGACAGAACTGCTACCATCAGCAGTGCTATAGCTTTTCTCATATCCAAATTCCTTTGTTGCGGGAAACGTGATGGAGACGCCACTGGGGAGAACAGTGTTGGCGTGAATGCTATTTCAAAATCCAATTAAACAGATATGGCTTCTTCTTCTTCGATCAGATACGGAGAAACGAGAGTGGGCTTTTCATCAGCATCCTCTGCCAGCACGGCCTGGATAATAGGCAAGCTTAGCGAATGCTTCTTTGGTATGCCCGGGACGTTGTGGCCCGCGGCGTAGACCGGGTGACGTTCGTTTTCCTGATACCAGTCAGCGAGGTTCGCGGTCTTGTGCATGTTCTCTATGATTTGCCGCCAGCCCACGCCGGTGTTGTAAGCACAGAAGGAAATCTCGCCCTCCTGCGTGCCGTAAGGGATAACGCACATCTCTGTGCGGCGGAAATCGTAGTTGAAGAGATCCTGAAACCACATGCCTTCAACGCAGAGCACACGCCAGATGTCGCTCGGGTCTTCGGCCTTCTCGGCCTTCATGCGATCGTTGCGATCCGAGCTCGAGTTTGTAGACGACGGTTTGAAGAGATTCAGAATCTGCGAAATCGGAAACCCTTCAGGCGCCTGTTCGGCGTTGAAGTTTCGCAGTATCGCCATGCCGAGCTGCGCGTATGAAAGCTTCTTCCCGCGCGCGGTATCGGTGATGGTGGCGACATCTTTCATAAATTGCTCGTAGTCGAAGAACTCGAACAGCGACTTAAACTCGCCGGTCGTGCGGTTCACCACCATCAAGGTGAAGATGCCGCAGTTTGGATGGCAATTACACGACGACCAACCCCAGGGAGCGTCAGCGCCTTGCAGCATGTCCATCACGCTGGTAAATGCAGAGTATGACGACAGGGGAAACCAATCTCGTAGCGGTTGCAGTTGTCCGCGCAGTTGGTCCTTCAGATCGTGGGTCATTCCCGCGAGGGTGTAGCGTTGTTGAATACGAACCTCATCCGTAACGTCTTCGTCGCGGCCGGTAAAGGAAACCGGTTGAAAAGCAATCGTCTGAACCTTGTCGATGTTCTTGGCGGCGAAATCTACAATCGCGCCGATGCCGTCGTTGTTGATGGTGTTAACGATCGTGGTTACCAGAGTGACCTTGATGCCCACTTCGGCCAGGTTTTCAATCGCCTGTTTCTTAACATCAAATAAATTGCCGACACCGCGATGCGCGTTCTTCTCTTCACTGACGCCGTCAAACTGCAGATACACACCATGCTGGCCGGCGGCTTTCGCGGCTTTGCAAAACTCGATGTCCTCCGCGAATCGAATACCATTCGTCGCCGCGAGTATTCGGTAGAACCCAATCTTCTTTGCGTAGGCAACGGCCTCAAGGTAGTAAGGCGAAAGCGTGGGCTCACCTCCGGAGAAGAGGATGATCACCTGCCGCTTTGGCTTGAATGAAACTGCGCGGTCAAGGATTGCCTTGGTGTCTTCAAACGTAGGCTCATGCACATAACCGACCTGGTTCGCGTCCATGAAGCAGGGATTGCACATCATGTTGCAGCGGTTGGTCAGGTCAACAGTCAAGACGGCGCCGCGGCCAAACTTTATGTTTGATGTTCCATGGCGGTGGACGTCCTTGTCTTCCGCGACGCGGAAGTCGCGGCCAAAGAAGAGCGATTCAATTCTTTCGAGGAAGGCCGGATCGGTGGCCATCACATCGACGAATTCGCCGTGCTTGGGGCACGTCTTGCGCATGACCACCTGGCCGCTCTCCTCAAGGATTTGTGCCTTGATTTCACCCGGATGCTCATACATCAAAGTTTCGAGGGGAGTCTCGCCGGAGATGACGGCGGTGCGGACTTCTTTAACGCAGCGTGGACAAAGACTATCGGTCTCCCTGGGGAAGCCGAGCGGCGGTGCGCTTCGTTCGTATGATTTAAGCAGGGGTCCCGGAGCCCAGGTTGGACGAATCGCTTCACCTTCAGGCATACGGGTGTTTACTGACTGAAATGCCTTCCAGGCCACGTCGGAAAGGTTCGACAACAACTTCGAACCCTTCGCACCCGCTAGTTTGCCCTTGTCTGATTCGCCCCGACGAAACTGATCACTAAACAAAGTCTGCTCTCCTCATGGCGCACAACTTCCGTACGCCGCTTTCAATAAAAACAAGTTAAGATCCTAAATAAATATCGAGGTTTCTGATAAATAACCCCTGGTTTTTCCAGAAGCGTCATGATAGTTGGTCTATCAAGGCATGGCAAGGCTAAAAGGGCCCAAACATCTCAAACACGGCACAAAAAGGCCACTGATTTGCCCACAAACCTCAAGGATTTTATAAGGAGGGCCGGTATTGACAGGTCATTTAGCGGAGGGTATAAGCGGGATGTTCTAAACCGCGGTCAAGTCGCTAATCGCTATTGTTGACTTTAAAAGTCTGCCTCGCGCTCGGTAGGTCTCTAAAGGGAGCGCAATCGGCCTCAACCCTTGGTTTCCAGTTGGTCCTCTCGGTCAAATGGGCTTCCTGGAGGGGGGCTGCTAAACCTTCAATCACAAACCAGGCAAAAACTCACCAACCTTTACTTCATCATTCTTGATGAGGTCACCCCACAAGGAGACAGCCACAATGTTTGACGAAAGAGCTTTCATCGCCAGAGTGGAATCAGCCGGTCCGGAGGAGTTGGCAAACATACTTGTCCTCCCGACGCTCGACGAGGAAAAGGCGCTGCGGGTGCATCTCGGCGATGCGAGATACCAACGCATGCACAGCATGGCCCTGAAGAGAAAGGTGGGTCGCGGTTTCCGGAGTCAGCCGAAGGGTAATGTGGTTGTCATTCACGGGATCATGGGCGGTGAGTTAAGCGTGAGCAGCGGCGGCAGCGGGGATCTCACCTGGGTGAGTGCCTTTCGAATTATGCGTGGCTGGCTCGATCGTCTGCGTCTCAGCGACGATGGCCGCACAGAGGCCAATCAAAAATTCAAAGTCGCAGCCACCGGAATAATGAAGCGTTACTACGGCGAGATGCTGCTGTCACTCTCGGAAAATTGGAATGTAAAAGCGTTCTGGTTTGACTGGAGGAAAGACCTCGACCTCGCCGCAGATGAGCTTAATGTGAAGATCGGCAGTTGGTTTGGCAGCAACGAACCCGTCCATATCGTCGCCCACTCTATGGGAGGACTGGTGGCCCGCACATTCATCCAGAGATACGGTAATCGTTGGAAGACCATGTGGGACAAGGACGGCAACGGCAAAAAAGGCGGGCGGCTCGTTATGCTCGGCACGCCCAACCACGGTTCATTTGCGATTCCCCAGGTTATTACCGGGCTCGAGGATTTGGTTAGAAAGATATCCCTTCTCGATCTGCGTCACGATCGGCAGGACCTCCTGGCCACCTTCAATTCTTTCGTCGGCTCCTATCAAATGCTCCCCTCGCCACTGCAGATGCCGGAGATTAAGGATCTTTATACTTCCGCGAGTTATAGCCCCTTTAAAGTCAGCGTGTCACAGCTTCACCTGGATAACGCTAGCGAACATCATTCACTGCTCAGCAACGTGATTGATGTCCAGCGAATGATCTATGTTGCCGGCTACGATCAGCCTACGTTTTCAGGTGTAAGAGATTGGAAAAAACTGGATAAGACTGAAGGGTACCAGTTAACCACCGAGGGCGATGGCCGCGTTCCGCACGCGCTTGGCTTGCTTGTGTCGGCCGACAAAAAGAAGGTGCCCACCTATTACATCAAAGACAACCACGGTAACTTGAGCACCAATTCAAAGATTCTGTCTGCTCTGGAAGATTTGCTTGCCACCGGGACTACAGACGCGATGCCGACTGGGCTTCCTGTATCCCGAGCGGCCCAACCAAACCAGAAGGAGTTGAGAAGACAATACGAAGCCACTCAACAGAGTGATGAGGAATTTCAATTGTCGCTCAGGCGCGTCGGCGCGCGGGGAGTCGGCGCCGGTGTAAATCCATTAGTCTCCGAGGGAACAGAAACAGATACGAGTGTTCCTCGGCTCGTTAGCCCTGAAGAGCGGAAGGTGGAGGAAACCATCACGCGTGGATTCCTGAGCCATCGTGGGGAAAGTGAGTCTGATAGTGATGAAGAATTTGGCGACGATGCGGGAATGGGGGAAGCTGTAATAGAGATTGGATTGGTCCACGGCGACATTGACGGAGTCGACTATGAAAGCATCACCACCAAAAGAGGCGCTCCGGTGGATGCGATATCAGTGGGCCATTATATTGGCGTGCAGCCCCAGGCAGCCGAGCTAAGCATTGACTATGCGATCAGCAGTGCGCTGGCCGGCCGCAAGTTGAGTCGGAATTTAGCTGATGCTAAACAGGATCTGATCCTGACCCAATATACTGACCGCGGCATCATTCAGGGAAAACTGGGCCAGCCGTTTATCCTTCCTGATCCGCGTCCGACTAAAGGGCGCAAGAAGGGCACAAGCGGGCGGCTAATCGCGCTCGCCGGCATGAATGAACCCGGACGCTTCGGCGTGCCGGAACTCACGGTGCTGGCCCGAGAACTGTGTTGGGCGCTTGGTCGTCTCAATAAGGTGCATCTCGCAACTATCGTGATTGGAGCCGGTGAGGGAAACCTTGCGCTCCGCGACGCCATGTCAGGCTGGCTAACAGGAATAAGGCGCGCCGTTAGTGGCTCAAGCTTCGATGAGGGCAGACGACTTCTTCGCGTTACCTTCGTTGAGCGTGACCCACACAAGGTGCTAAAGCTGGACCGGTTGATCGCCGAGGAACAGAAACACCATGAATCGCAGAACACTGGATTCGAGATCGTTTACCAGGCGTTTAGTGCAGCTCAGAAAAAAGCCCTTTTGAAAAAGGCTTACGAGGCGGCACGGGCGGATTTAGAAGCTACGTGGGAAACGAGCCAGGGTCCGGAAGACGACACGCAAAGCGTTCCTGCGCGCGTTACGCTCAGTCTGGACAAGGACGACAAGACTTATCACTTCGGCGCCATCACTAACACGGCATCCGTGCCCGAGCGTGACACCGTGATCGACCCAGAACTTGTTTGGCAAGCAAATGATGAGCTGGCCGGCGAGCAGAAGCCTCTAATGCAATTGGAGCGCGGACGCTTTCTTGAAGGCATATTAATGCCGCATGACTTGCGCGAGCATCTGTACACGCGGGAGCCGTTGGTGATGATGCTCGATTCCACCACCGCTCGAATACACTGGGAAATGGTCGCGCAACCTTCGATTAGTACAGGTTCTGCGAGCGGGACAGGATCAAGCGATGGGGCGGAAACGTTCGAGTATTCAGAAGACTTTCTGGGAACTGCGCGAGGTCTAACGCGGCAACTGCGCACTAACTTTGCGCCGCCACCCGAGCCGCCCCCGCCACCGCAACACACGTTGCGCGTACTTGTGGTCGCAGATCCCGCAGCAGACGCTCATTTGCCTGGCGCGCAGGAGGAAGGCGCCATGGTTGCGGACCTGTTTGAACGATACAATGAGTTAAACGAGAGCGATTCAAAGGCCACACGTATTCAAGTAAAGCGGCTGTTTGGTCCGATCGAGGCGACACGCACAAACGTCCTACGGGAACTGATGATCCGCCGTTATGATGTGCTTCACTTTGCGGGCCACTGTGTTTTCGAGTGGGATGGCGATCGGAGTAAGTCAGGCTGGATCTTTAATGCGGCTGCGAAAGAGTTGTTAACGGCCGACGAGCTTAATCGCATTGATCGCATTCCGAAGTTTGTTTTTTCAAATGCCTGCGAGTCAGGAATCACACCTGATCGTTCACAGGAGCGCAACGACAAGCTGGCTCCCAGCTTTGCAGAGGCGTTCTTCGCGCGCGGTGTGGCAAATTTTGTCTGCACTGCCTGGCCCGTGGATGATGAGGCGGCGCGCACTTTTGCGCTAACTCTTTACGCCGGGCTATTAGGTTTAGATCGCAGCGAGTCTAAGATCACTGCCCGAAATAATGGCCCGATTCCCATGCATCTGGCGATTAGGCAGGCCCGACTGGAAATAGCAGCAACCACGAACGGCAGGACCACCTGGGGAGCTTATCAACATTATGGCAATCCCTATTTCCAGTTTTTCTTTCCCAGCTCCGATGGAAATGGCGCGCGCGATTCTAAGCGTGCCGGCCGCGCCGCTTCGAAGAAAAAGAAAAGCGCTAAAGTAAGCAGGAAGAAAGCAGCGAAGAAGGCAAGTAGTAAGCGGGCCCGGTGAGGATCCAGTTCCGCCTTAGCGCCAAAGGCGCGAAATGTAACAGCCTGGGGCAGCGCCCCAGGTCAACATCCCCATGACATCTGGAAGCGCTGAAGGCGCGAAATTAAGTCGGCCAACCACTAGACTGAAGCTTTCAGGCAATATTTCGCGCCTTCAGCGTTGATAAGATTCACGCGCTCCTACCTGGGCCGTTGGCCCAGGCTTTCCCATTTCGCGCCGTTGGCGCTGACCGAAACTATGACCGCATCACTAAAACCACAATCCGTTGGTGAACTCGCCGCGCACGTCGGCGGCCGCGTAGTTGGCGACGAGAGACTCTTAATCAACCGTATCGCCAATCTCGAAACGGCAAGCGAGAATGAAATCTCTTACGTGGATGACGAGAAGTTCTTTGAAGCAGGGAAGGCAAGTCGGGCCTCTTGCCTGATTGTGCCCAAAGAATTCGTAGCCTTGATGAACGGCGCCGGCCCGGCGCTCATTGAAGTTGCAAAACCCAAACTCGCCTTCTCCCTTATCGGCGGGCTGTTGCATCCGCAAAGACGTCGCGAGCCATTCATTCACCCCACGGCAGTGATTTCAGAAAATGTCGACATTGATCTCACGGTCTATATCGGCCCACATGTTTCAGTCGGCGAAGGAGTGCGCATCGCCTCCGGCACACGGATCGAGGCGGGAGTGTCTATCGGCGATCGAGTAACGGTGGGCCATGACTGTGTGCTTCATCCCGGCGTGGTGCTTTACGACGACGTCCGCGTTGGCGATCGTGTGATCTTCCATGCGGCCGTTTGCATTGGCGCTGACGGGTTTGGTTATGTGCGCGATGACATGAGTTACCAGAAATTTCCGCAAGTGGGCACAGTTGTCATTGAAGACGACGTCGAGTTGGGAGCCCACACGTGCGTAGATCGCGCGGCGCTGGGTCAGACACGGATCGGGCGCGGCACAAAGATCGACAACATGGTCCACGTGGGCCATAACTGCGACATCGGCGAACGCGTGATTATCGCAGCGCAAACGGGCATTAGTGGCAGCGTCACGATTGAAGACGACGTCGTGATCGGCGGCCAGGTTGGTTTCGGAGATCATATACGCGTGCAAACCGGCGCGGTGATTGGTTCCAAAGCGGGAATCCTACCCGGCAAAATCGTGCGTCCAGGTGTTTGGTGGGGAATTCCGATTCA
>JBGTCM010000037.1:0-20224 GCA_041748795.1 Pyrinomonadaceae bacterium | reverse complement strand
TCCCAGCGTCGTCACTATTCATGACCTCTCCATAATTCTTCACTCTGAGACGCATGATCAGTATCTGCTTAGGCGGGCGCTTCGCCGGATGCCAACCATGGCGCGTAAAGCGCAGATGATCATCACGCCATCGGAAAGTGTAAGGAGTGAAGTTTGTGAGCACCTGGGCATCACGGCTGACAAGGTTGTCGCCATACCTCACGCCGCGCGCCGGTCCTTTAGTCAAGCGCTGCACTCGGAAACCGTTTCCGTGACCAGTCGGCTCGAAATCGAGGACGACTTTTTACTCTTTGTCGGCACCATCGAGCCACGAAAGAATCTGTTGACTCTTGTCCGAGCGCTCGACGAGATATACCTAACCACCGACTTGCGGCCGCAACTCGTAATTGCCGGCAAGGAAGGATGGCTGACGGAAGAATTGTTCTCCTATTTAAAAGGCCTTGGTCTTCGGGAACGAGTGCGCTTCACAGGTAACCTTGCAGATAATGATTTGCGCGCCCTTTATTCGACTTGCCGGGTGTTTATCTATCCTTCGTTATATGAAGGCTTTGGGTTACCCCTTCTCGAAGCAATGGCGTGTGGTGCGCCTGTAATCGCGAGCCGTATACCCAGTCTCATGGAGACGGCGGGAAATGCCGCGTGCTTCGTTGGAGCCGAAGATTATGGCGAACTCGCGCAAAACATTGTCCGGCTGCTAAAAGATTCCGGCGAGAGGCAGCAGCTCTCCCTGGCAGGCCTGCAACGGGCACGAGAGTTTTCCTGGGAAAGCACAGCCGCAGCAACTTTGAATACTTATCGTCAAGTTCTCAAAAAAAAGGGAAGCTGAGTTGTTCTCGCTTGCCGCTTCGCAAGTCGAGGCGTTAGATTTCTCCGCAGATTGTCAGACCTGTTTAAGGCGAGTCGAATGGAAAATTTTTCCGCGGTGCAAAGTCTCGAGGTGAAACGATCTTCGGATAGCAAGGTCGTACAAAGATCATCCGTCAAAAGGTATTTTCTACTCGCACTGTTGGTAAGCACATGGATCCCCTTCGTGTTCTTTATCATGCTGGCACCATCGGATGCGGGGGCCGGAAATTTTTCAGCGATAAAAAGTGTATTTTTGTTTCTGGGAACTGCGCACGTCCCCGCAACCTTATATCTTTATACCGACCCGGAATTCTCCGGAATAATAAAGAACCACAGATTTCGATATATCTATGCTCCGATCCTGTTAGCCATTGTTACCGGCCTACTGTTCGTCTTCTTGAGCAGACCATCGCAGGCCTTCATCCTGCTCGTGTACTGGGCCTGGCAGGCATTCCACTACGGCCGCCAAAACATCGGGCTATACGCCTTCGCCTCCATCGCGCAAACAGGAAAATCACCTCACAAGATGGAGAAGTTGGCAATCAACCTCGGCACTATTCTGGGAATTCTGGGCACCTTCAAGATACTCGGTGAAGAAGTGTCGCCCAGTTATCTGCACGGTCTGTTTGGTTCTCTGTACGCGATAGGATTTATTGCGTTCGTGGGAGTATTTGTTTTTAGCCTCATTGTTTATCTGAAACTGTACAGGGACACTACTCTCTTCAAGACGCTCTTCTTTTTCACCTCGGTTTTCTTCTTTTACCCGATATTTATTTCAACCAATGTAAACATCGCGTTCCTGAGTTACGCCATAGCGCATGGATTGCAATACATTATTTTCATGAGTGTTATCTCTGCCAATGAGCGGCAGGCAGGCCAGCCCTGGGCGATACCGTACAGGAACATTATCTGGCTTTTGATCTTTCTCCTGTTGTTTGGGTTTATTTTTTTCCGCGGGGGCGAGTTAAGAGAGATTCAGATGATAAGAGACCATGCAGTTTTTGGCAGGCTTGCCGAATTCCTGTTCGGAGCGCTTCTCGGGGCAACGATGGGACATTTTGTGATTGATGCCGGGGCGTGGAAATTAAGTAAGGCTCTGCAGAGAGGTTACATTACCAAAAGATTCAGTTTTATCTTTGATAAGGAATCTCCAGTGAGGTCTGAGTTAAAAGGCTCTCCGCTGTAGGGCTACCGCGATCAGGCTCTTAACGTTTCTTTTTTCGATTCAGCTTCCGACTGATTCACGCGAAATCCCAGCTTACGCGTGGTAACGGTGGCGTTGAGATTCGCCACACCCTCCATTTGCATCCCACTAACCACCTGGAAGAAATAAGCTCCATCAAGCCAGTCAAAGCTGACGGCATCGGGACTGTGTGAAGCTACGGCGATTGAATAAGAGTCAGGCGCTAACCAGCAGTTGAAGGCGAAGTTTACTTCGATGATTGCTCCGCGCTTTATTGGCCCCAGGTCGAGATGCTGAATCTCGGTGTTTGTGCCGTATAGATGGATCCCATGACGGTTCCGAATCATGAAACCGCAAACCGGATCCTCTACGTCCGTATGAAACAGCAGGCGCATGCTAACTACGAGCGGCTCGCCGCTCTCGACAAGTTCAACCGGCCGTCGCAATCCGTCAACCAGTTCAACCTTGAGTATTTCCGCTCTCCCATCGCCGTGTCGGTAGGTGTAACCAGGCGGCGTGCTATCGCCCTCCTCAATGAAACATCCGTCGTCAGTCTTCGTCTCCGCAGCGGTGGATTCATCGGCGGCATAAGCGTCCTCGCGAGCCATGATGATCTTTTGGTACCGATTGAGTACATCGATAGGCTTACCATCACCTTCCATCTGACCCGCATTGAGAAGGATCGCGCGCGAGCAGAGTGCCCGAACCGCGCCAAGATCATGAGAGACGAAGAAAATAGTAACGCCCCGTTCCTGCATCTGCTTGAGCCGCCTCATGCACCGGTGCTGGAAAACTGCGTCTCCTACAGCCAAGGCCTCGTCCACAATAAGTATTCGAGGGTCGGCGCTTATGGCTACTGAGAAGGCGAGCCGCACATACATACCGCTTGAATATGTCTTAACAGGTTGATGTATGAACGGGCCTATCTCGGCAAACTGTTCAATCTCGGGGAGCAATGCTTCCGTTTCCCTGCGCGAGAAGCCCATCATCGCTGCGTTCATGAAGATGTTTTCAACACCTGTGAACTCACTATTGAACCCGGATCCGAGTTCAAGCAAAGCGGCGATACGCCCTTCATGCCAAACGGTGCCGTGAGTCGGCTCCAGTGTGCCCGTTATTATTTGGAGCAGCGTGGATTTGCCGCTGCCGTTAGGCCCGATAATGCCTGTAGTCGTGCCCTCTTCAATCTCGAAACTGATGTCCTGCAACGCCCAGAACTCGCGATGCCGCTTCAAGTGGCCGCGGGTCAACATCTCCTTCAAACGGTCATTCGGCCGATCGTAGATGCGGTACAACTTGGAAACCTGCTCAACCTGGAGTGCTTTGGCCATGTGCGCAAAACGATAACTGTTCCCGGCGGAGTGGTAAAGTCACGCTGGTCAGGCAGCAGAATGGCATAAGTTGCACCCCTGCTTGCGGTTGCCATGATCTCTGCGTAAAATGACGGTTCTTTTAGTGCCGGGTGTCATTTAGTTAATCTTTTTCGCCTGCGCATGCTGCTGCTCGCTCCCCGGGGGCATCTAATCTGCTCGTATCTGCGTCTTTATCTCGGAGGATTTTGTGAAGCGAGTTCTCAGTTATCAGTGCGCCTTTGCCGCGCTTATGCTCGTCTTGGGCGCATTTTCTTATGCGAGCGGGCAAACGCCCAGCGCTACCCCTGATCCCTTCCTTACTCAAGTTACGTCGAGTGGCGGTGGGGGCGCATTCAATCCATTTAGGTCTTCGGCAAGCGATATTTCAGGTAACGGCCGCTTCGTTGTGTTTGAGTCGAACGGCGACCTTGCTACTCAAAACCGCAACAACGCTGACGGCAATCGCGAGATCTTTCTGCTGGATTACGCGCAGCGAAGAATCTTTCAATTAACTAATACGAAGAACGTTCTGAAACCGCCGCCGAGCCCGACCCCTACACCAACGCCGACGCCGACACCCAGTCCCGCTCACAGCCCGACTCCGACGCCTGGACCAACTCCAGCGGACACCAGTCTGGTAGAGATTGAGATCAGCAACAATCAGCCAATCATCACTTTTGAACCTGTTCTCGTGGGCGGGCAACGCTTTTATCAAATCGTTTTTAGTTCCAACGCACCTAACCCTGCCAGCTTTGATGGCACAGGTAGCGCCGCACTTAGCGCGGACGCCAACCAGGAGATTTGGGTTTATCTCGTACCTGCAGTTACAGACCAGTCGCTGACAAGCGGTGACGAGATAGCATTTCTCGATTTGTCCACGGGAACATTTCAGCGAATAACAAATACTACGGCCAGCCGTGCGCCCACCGCTGGATCCTTCGGCGTGATGCCTTTCGTCGCTGACGACAACCGCGAAGCTGTGATTAGCGACAATGGTGAAACCATTGCCTTCATTTCGACCCGTAGCCTGGTTGGTTCAGGAAACGCAGACGGAAATCCGGAAGTCTTTCTGGCTTCGCGGACTGCAGCTGATTGGAGTACGTTCGGGTTAGTTCAGGGGACAACCACGCAAGACGCTGTTCAAGGTCTTGGTCGCGTCTTTCAATCGGCTCCTTCACTCTCCGGCAACGGATCTGTCGTTGCTTTTCTCTCAAGCGCAAATTTGACGGGAAACAATGCCGACGGAAATGGTCGCGGAAACGCCGAAGTGCATGTGGCGAATTTTTCCGGTGCTGCACTCACAAACGTTCGTCAGGTTACAAGGACGAAACCGGATGCGACGGAGACACCGGTAAACATCCTGAGCCCGGGACGTCGTTTAAGTCGAGATGGTGCTTTAATCGCTCTCGAATCGCTCGCTGACGATCCTAAAGCCAACACCACGACCAACAAATCCGCTCGAGGCATTTTTGTTTACAATATTGCCACTGACACATTTACGTTGGCAGTGCCGCGCTCTGCTGATAGCGAGTTTGGATTCGTGCATTTTCCAGCTTTCACCGATTACGATGGCTCCCTGGCACCGCACACGCTGGTATTTGTTTCCGCGCTAAACTTCAAAGTCGATGGCTCGTTTCCTGCCGCAACGGAGACCGACACGGGGTTGAACCCGACTAATCAACCGCAGATATTTTCTGCGCCAATCCCATCATCCGCCACCGGTCCATACACGCGCTTGACGAAGAATCCTGTGGGCGCCTTTTTGGAAATGCGCCCTCTTACCAGCCTAACGCGAACGCGAATCGCTTTCAGTCTGGGTGGATCGGAACTAGGCACCGGTAATCCGGATTTCTCAAGCGAAGTTTTTTACTTGTTAACGCCCACGGTCTCATCTCAATCGGCCGCGGTACTTTCGTTTTTCACTGGTGCCAGTAATTTCCCTGTAGCCACGGCTACTCCGACTCCAAGCCCATCACCGACGCCGACTCCAACACCGACACCAACGCCTACTCCCGGCACGATCGCATTCGGGCTGGCTGCCGGTGAATTAACGATCCTGAGATCTACTGTTGGACTCGCACCTGGTGACAAGTTAGCTGTCGGAGGTTCAGAAACAGATCGCAGTCCGATACTCCCGATTGAACTTCTTGGAGTTTCGGTTTCTGTGAACGGCGCTGCCGCCGGACTTTATTTTGTCGGTGATTCACCGGCCGAAGGTATTGTTTTTGTGATGCCGGCCGGCTTGCCCGCCGGCGTTGCAACCGTGGTGGTTAACAACAACGGAACCGTCTACCTCGGATTGGTGCAGGTGGTTCCGGCTCAACCTGACATCTTTACGTCAACCAATGATGAACTCGGCATCGCCATGGTTTGTAATGTCACCAATGCAACAGTCCCCGGCTGTGTGACTGGACCTTTCCCGCTGACGTCACCTGACAGCACCGGTACGCTGGTGCCAACTGAGCTGGAAATCTACTTGACTGGTGTTCGCAACGTGGCCGTCGGCGAAGCGAAAGTGACTATCGGCACTACCGACATCATCCCAACCTCGGTTCTGCCTAACACGAATATGTTTGGGTTTGACTTCATAAGAATAACGCTGCCGGCAACGTTGACGCCTGGCACTTATCCCCTGGTGGTCAGCGTGACGAAGGGCGGCGGAACGTTCCAAAGCAGGGGCACGGCTACCGCTCCGACGATAACTATCGGTCCGTAACGAATCGGGGCGGTAACCCGACCGTTAGGAATGCCTTTGGGCTCAGCTGGTTGGACCAAAGCATAATCTCAGTTAACAAGCCCGGACGCCTGAAACGTTCGGGCTGTTTCATTTACAGAACCGAGCGCGGTAGCGCCGGATCCTGGAGGATCCGTTAGACAAACTTCTTACCAATGAAAAAACAAATCATTTTTCAAGAATCCTCCTGCGGGCACAAGTGCCCGATCTAAACGGCCGTTGGGTTCGTTCGCGTCGCAGGTTCTCCGCGCGTCTTGTTCGAGGTTTGACTTAGCGGTGAAGCATTATCGGGATGCTATCACGGCGCCTTTAGGATCTACCGCGCTCGGTTCTCTAATCCGTGGCCTCAACCTCGCTCTCCCGGACTATCCCCAGAACCTCTAAAAGATGGTAATATCCCGGTCATATTAAGGGCGTTCGATTGCCCTCCTCGTTCGCTTACGTACACAGAAGTTTTTCCTGAAGTTGTAATCGGTCCCATGCGACGTTTGCACCCGATCCTGGCGTTTCTTGCGGTATTCGCCTTCGGTGTGCCCATTCAGCCCGCACCTCTCGAACCACCTACGACTGGGCGCTCGATTAGATGGCCAGGCAGGGTCATAAAAATTGCAATTTCAAATTCGCTGACCACCTCGTCGACGAGCATCGTTGTGGGCAGCGACGTGGCAGGGGCGCTGCAACGGGCACTTGATAGTTGGTCGGTCGCCTCCGGAATCAAATTTCTGGTAGTTACGTCTGCGGGTGATTCCATTAGCCCTGCCGGCGCCGGAGATGGCGTCAATCTCATCACTGTTGCGCCCACTTCGGAGAACGTCGCCATCTTCGCTGACGGAAATAATGCTGCTCGTACACGTGTTCATTACGATCAGGTCTCCGGCTATATTGGCGAAGCCGATATAGTCATCAATCCGTATCCTCGTTCGGCGGAGGGTGGGGCTCTTCTATTCACTACCGATGGCACACCCGGTACATACGACCTGCAATCCACCTTTGCTCACGAGATAGGTCACCTGCTTGGTTTGAATCACTCAAACGTCATTGCTTCCACCATGCAGGAGACGCAGGGACTGAATGGGACCTTCGGGATGCCCGCCTTCGATGAACGCAGCTTGAGCGAATCCGATTTGATCGCTGTGCGGACACTCTATGGACCATGCGAAAACCTGGGTACGGTCAATGGCAAGGTCCTCAATGATCTTCCGGCCCGCGCTACTCCCGCGGCTGGCGCTCATGTTTGGATTGAGTCGCTGGAATCAGGTCGTGTAGTCGCGAGCAGCATCGTTGGTGTCGGAGGCAGGTTTAGTTTTGGTTGTCTCCCGGCCGGCGAATACCGGGCCGTGGTCGAAAGAATGGACAATGGCTCTAACGAGCCGTCTACTGCGCTGCGTGAGACAAAGCTTACCGGGCGACTAAAAACTCTGCGGGCCACAGAGATAAGCAGCTACTTGAGCGTTCTTGCGGACAAGGAGAGCCCGCTCAACTTTCTCCTGGCTCCCATCCAAAAAACAGCGCGCCTTTTACGTCCACGCTTCTTCGGCATCAATGGAGACCTTTCTACGGTTCCGGTCTCGGTTGAAGCCGATTCCAAACTTAGGCTCTACGTCGGAGGCGCTGGAGTTGATCAGGTTTTGGGCAACGGCCTGGCGGTAAGTTCTCCTTTCTTCACCGTTGATGGCGCGAGCTTAAAGTTGCACACTGGCGGTTCGACTCCGGTGATCAGTTTTGACGTAACTATCGCGCCCGATGCGCCACCGGGAGACTACAGCATCCGACTTAAATCAAAGACTGGCGAGCTCGCCTATCTCGTCGGAGCTATTACCGTAAACGCCTTTTAGATTCATTTAACCCCCAACCGAATTCAAAGAAACCCTCTTTAACCTCCCGGAATGATTTCAGCTCAAGCAGCAAGGCGCGCGGTGTGGCGACCACTTTGGGAACTTCCCAGCCGCCTGGATCTCATCCTGTCTTTGGCACGGCGAGAATTTGTCGCACGCTACAAGGGTTCCTTTCTGGGGATCCTCTGGGCCGTGGTTACACCTATCGTAACCATCGCGATCTTCACTTTGATATTCGCAGGGATTTTTGGCGCTCGATTTGGCGCGGGCGGCACACACTGGGATTACGCTATTTATCTCTTCTGTGGCTTACTCCCGTGGACCATGTTTCAGGAGTCTGTGCAACAGTCGGCCACTACGATCGTTTCTCACGCCAACCTGGTAAAGCGCGTAGTCTTCCCGCTTGAAACGTTGCCGGTGGCCCAGGCGCTCTCGTCGTTAATGAACCAGTTGTTCGGGACCTTAGCGCTTATCATTGCGACTCTTGTGGTTCATCGAAGACTGCACCTCACAGCGTTATGGTTGCCGGTCCTGATAATTCCTCAGCTACTCGCAGCCGTCGGTGGGGCGTGGCTGGTCGCTTCTCTGGGCGTGTTCCTGCGCGATATTAGTCAGGGCGTCGGCCTTGTGCTGATGGCCTGGATGTTTTTGACACCGATAATTTATCCGGAGTCGATTGTCCCCGACGGCTATCGTTCTTTCATTAATGCCAATCCGTTTACCGCGCTCATACGCAGCCACCGGCGAATCTTATTGGAAGGTGCTCCGCCGGATTGGGCCGCCCTGGCTTACTTCACAGCCTTCGCCGTGGTCCTTTTTGTTTTTGGATATTGGTGGTTTGCGCGGACACGCAAGAACTTCGCAGACGTGATTTGAGGGGACATGAGGTCAGTCTCGATTTAGGCAATTAAATACAGAACCCGGCGCCGTAGCGCGGGATCCTTGAGGCTACACCAAACTAAAGAAAGGCCTTTTAATGCTTGGTACCTTAAGCATCCCGCGCTACCGCGCTCAAGTTCTGTAACTGATTAGCGAAACTGCATCAACCTCTAAAAATCACCGCGTTGACAGCATTATTTTGCGCGTGATAGCGTAGCTCGCGGTCTTTTCATCCAGGAGAAACGATCCAAACACGAAAAATGGTTAGCCCTCCACGAAGCTTCCTACCCACCTCAGCGTTTGACTCCGCTCCCATATTCAGTGATACATAATAGTCTTGATGGGTTTCCTAAAGTCTAAGGTTGTTAAGGCCGCCGAAAAATTCCTTTCGCAAGGGAAAATCAACGCTGCCATCAAAGAGTATCGTCAGATCGTTGAGAACGATAATGACGATCTCACTGCTCTCAACATGTTGGGAGACCTGCTGGCACGCGCGGGCGAAAAAGACGAAGCGGCCACGTGTTTCTTGCGCATCGCTGAGCACTATCGCGAACAGGAATTCAGGCTCAAGGCCATCGCAATGTACAAGAAGATCGAAAAGCTCAAGCCGCGCGAGCCTGAAATCGCCGGCAAGCTAGCCGATCTTTATTCGGCGCAGGGATTGGTTGTAGACGCACGCACGCAGTATCTCGTGGTCGCCGATGCCTTTACTCGTGCTGGAAATAACAAGGAAGCGCTTCAGGTACTTCACAAGATTGCCGACCTCGATCCACAGAATACCCAAGTCAGACTAAAACTCGCGGAAGGTTACCTTAACGAAGGCATGCAGCCCGAAGCAGGCAAGGCTTTCAGCGACGCTGCCGGCCGGCTGCTGGATAAGGGCGACTATGAGAAATGCCTCGATGCTTACACGAAAGCATTAGAGCTGAGGCCGCAGGATAGGCTGGTTCTTCGTGGACTGGTTTCTGTTCACTCGGCGTTGGGAACTGCCGAGGACGCCGCTGAACTCGTCGAAAAGGCGGTAGAAGATAACCCTGAGGATGCGGAGCTTCTCGAGATGCTTGCGCACTCCTACGTTGAAAGTGGGGACTCAACCGGCGCCGAACGAGCGACCTCGCTGTTGATGTCGCAGGATGCTACAAACTACCGCCGTTATATCGACGTGGTTCGCTTGTATCTCAAGCAGGGTAACGCAACTGAGGCGGCCCGTATCCTGGACCTCATAATTGAGCCCATGCTGTCCGGTCGTGAAGAGTCCGACCTGCTGGAGCTCATTGGCGACCTTCTGGAGACCGCACCAGAACACGTTGGCGGACTGCGGTTGCTCGCGAAGGTCCACTGGTGGCAACGCGACATGGAAAAGTTGCGCTCCGTCCTTGAGCTGATGGCGGAGTCGGCTGAGACAGCCGGCCTTACTGAAGATGAGCGTTATGCCTTAACCCAACTAGTCCGCCTTGCACCTGACGAGCAGCGTTTCTCAGATCGACTGGAGGCACTTGGCGGCTCCCTGGAGGAACTCTCGGAGGGACCGCAATCAGGCGATTTGCCTGTGTCAGAGGTGCCTTCATTCGAAGGCTACGCGCTTGGGGACGTGGAGATCGCCGACGTTTCAGAGCCTGAGGTTTCAAAAAGTCTGACGCCCGAGTTTGAATGGAATTCTGTAGCAGAGGCGAGCAAACCCGATGAAAGCGCATCGTTTGCGGATCTAAATGAACCGGACGAGGCCCCGGCTTCTGAGGTCCCGGTATTCTCGGATTCTGCTTCACCGTCGGAGTATGTATACGGCGACATTGACCCAACCCCTCCCGAAGCCGAAGTTGCCACGGGTGAATCGAGTGCTGCCAGAGTTCAGACGATGATGCAGCAAGAGCTTGAAAGCGTCGATTTCTATATTACGCAGGGTTACTCTGACATTGCTCTCGATACATTGGAGCTGCTTGAAAGACAGTTTGGGTCGCATCCGGAAATCGATTCCCGCAGGGTAAGACTCCAGGCAACACAAGGTGGCGCCGCAACCCCTGAGCCTGTGGATGTGATTGTAGGTGAGCCCGAGGCTCAGACGCAGGAAGCCGTTGACCCGGCCACTCAAATAGTTTTCGACGCCGTCCAACCGTCGGTAATACCCGATGGTCCCAGCCCGCAGTCTTCGAGTCCGGCGCCCGTGGCTTCTGGAATTGACTCGGGGCTGGCTGAGATCTTTGAGGAGTTTCGACTGGAAGCTGAAGGTGATGCCCACCCCGCATCGACCGAAGATTATGAGACTCATTACAACATGGCGACCGCCTACAAGGAGATGGACCTCCTGGACGAGGCCATCCGCGAATTCCAGGCTGCCGCGGCGTTAGCCTCACCCGTTGATGGGACAGCGCGTTATTTCCAGTGCTGTAACATGTTGGGCCATTGCTTCGTCGAAAAGTCTATGCCTCAGGCGGCCGTGCTGTGGTTCAAGAAGGGAATTGAAACGCCCGGCCGGTCGCAGGAAGAATATAAAGCGCTCCAATATGAACTTGGTTCCGCTTACGAGCAGATGGACGATCTGACGCAGGCCGCCGCCGCCTTTACCGAAGTCTATGGAGTTGACGTAGGCTATCGTGACATTGCCGAGAGACTGAACAATCTCCAGGTTCTTCAGAAGCAGCGCAAACAGAAGTGAATGGTAAATGGTGAATGGTAAATGGTGAGTCGGTGAACTAGATGCTAACTTTGCACTCGCGTTGACTCACCCCAGGTCTTTTACTATTTACGATTTACCATTCACCATTTACCGTACTTATCCATGTCAGCCAAGCTAAGTGTCATTTTCTATATCGTGCTTTGCCTTGAGATCGGCATTGTCCTAACGCTGCTGCCATGGATCCCGCAAGGCACGCTCGGCCTCAGCGAATGGGGAAACAATTATTTTCTTCTGTATGCCGCGCGCAAAACCGGATTCTATGCTCTCCAAACTGTGGTTGCCTCGGGTTGGATTCGCGGAGCGGTAACGGGCATCGGACTTTTGAATATCGCGATCGCCTTTTGGGAAATCTTCCATTTCAGGCAAACTGTGCGTGCGCTCCAGGAAAGTACGGAACCTGCCAAACCACGCGCTAATGAAGCTCAACCGGCAAACGAAACTCATCTATCTGATCACCAGCGGGGAGAGCAATCCCCAGACAACGCCAACAACTAAAGACTTCACAAACGTCCTCAGGCTGATCGACGCCGCAGTTGTCGCAGAGATCGATCTGGTCCAGATCCGTGAAAACCTTCTAACCGCAAAAGCACTTTACCAGCTTACTGAGGCAGCTGCCCGTATCACTCGAGAGAGCTCAACGAGATTGCTGGTTAATGATCGAGCGGATATCGCCGCCGGTGCGGGCGCGGATGGAGTTCATCTCAGGACGAACTCACTCAGCCCGGCCGTTGTACGCAACGCATTTGGTGAACAGTTTCTTATCGGTGCTTCTACTCATTCGTTGAGTGAAGCCTCCACGGCTCGCGATCAGGGAGCGGACTTTGTCGTGCTTGGTCCAGTTTTCGAGACCTCTTCAAAACAGAAATATGGAGAGCCGTTGGGGCTGGGACAACTGAGCGAGGTCGCTTCTGAACTGTCGCCCTTTCCGGTTCTGGCGTTGGGCGGGATTAGGAGCTCGAATGCGGCAGGTTGTATTCGTGCGGGAGCGAGTGGCATCGCCGCTATCGGCGTGCTGAGCGATCCGGTACAACTTCAGACTGTTGTCGACGAACTTCGAAGCACGTTTAACGGTATGTCATGATCTGGAGTCAACGTTTCCACAAGAGGTGTTTACATCATCCGGTATCAGAACCGGAAGCGGTAGCGACCGAGTCCGTTTGGTCCCGAGCTACTCCGTGTGCAAAGAAACCCGGTCGCTATCGCTTCCGGTTCTGATACCGCTGCGCGGACTGTTGCCCTACCTTAGTGGCAAAGACTATGGATTCTTCGAACACTGACGGCCACACACTTCCCAGAGCGCTGACCATTGCCGGGTTCGATCCGTCAGGTGGCGCCGGTGTGCTCGCCGACGCGAGGACTTTTATCGCCCTGGGTTGCAGCGCCTCAGCGGTAATCACTTCAATCACCTATCAAAACTCCGAGCGGGTGTTTGGAACGCTTCATCAGACTGCTGAAGCGGTACGCGAGCAAATCATGCCGTTGTTGGCAGGGCCGTTTGCCTGCGTGAAAACCGGAATGTTGCCTACGCGCGAAGTCGTGAATGAAGTTGCACGCTTGCTTCGCGAGACCGGCATGCCTTCGCCCGTCGTTGATCCGGTCATACTTTCATCGTCGGGTCAGCGGTTGATGGATGAAGAAGCGCTGAAAACATTGATTGAGGAACTGCTTCCTCTTTCTCGTCTGGTGACGCCGAACATTCCTGAGGCCGAACGCCTTGGTGGAATCGAGATCGATTCCGAGGCTGGGATGCGCGAAGCTGCGGTCGCTATTCGCGGGATGGGCGCGCGGGCTGTGCTGATCAAAGGCGGACATTTAAGGGGCAAAGATTGTGTTGATGAATCAGAAGAAGCTGTCGACGTCCTGGACAACGGCGGAGAGGTGACTGTGTTTCGCCACCGACGAGTGCCAAACGTCGAACTTCATGGAACGGGATGCATGCTGTCTGCAGCGATTGCCGCAGGGTTGGGCAGAGGAAGGAGCTTAGAGGACTCGGTTGCAACGGCGAAGCAGTTTGTGTTTGAGGAAATCGGACGGGTTGCAGATCGGTGCGGTTGAGCAGAACTCTGCGCGAAACGGCTAAGCCGCCGGATGTGAGGCGCGGTGGCTTTGCCCCGCCGTAAGTCCGCTGTTTTTGTAATGCGGGGCTATGCCGCTGGGCGCAGCCCAATGATAGATTGAAGTAGGCGGAAGGGCGGAGCCGCTTCCTCACATCGGGCGGCAAAGCCGCAAGCAAGGGTTAAGCTGGCGAACCTTCGATCGTCACACTATCGATCTTAACTTCTGAGGCTGGTCGATCGTTGCGGTCGGTTTGCGAGGTTGCTATTGCATCCACGACATCCAATCCATCGGTCACGCGTGCAAAGATCGTATAGCTGGGCGGCAGTGGATAGTCAGCGTGCATGATAAAAAACTGCGAGCCGTTGGTGTTTGGACCCGCGTTGGCCATGGCAACTGTGCCTTTTTTGTAGCCGCGTTGATATATCGCTGAAGAAGCATCGATCTCATCGTTGAAGCGTCCACCCCATGCCGACTCGCCTCCGCGCCCCGTACCAGTTGGATCGCCACCCTGTATCATGAAGCCCTTAATTACGCGATGGAAGATGACGCCATCGTAGTAGCCGCGTTCGGCTAGCGTAATAAAATTCTCTGTCGTTTTTGGTGCATCTGATTCCAGGAGTTCGATTCGAATGGTTCCGTTATTCGTTTGAATTGCAGCGGTGCGATTTGGCATGTTGCTCCTTCAGGCCGTGATTGATAATAAGGGGAGCGGACAAGATACTGGTTTGACCTTGATTTGTCACTTGCAGGCGTTTTGACGTGCTGCGAGCCTGCGGCAGGGGTGCAACAGGATTGCTCCAACTGCCGGAAAGCAAATGAATTTTAACCCTCCTGCGGCAAGCTGAATCCGCAAGAAAGGCCCTAATCAATGAATGTTACGCATCTTGAGTGTGCAGCCTGCCATCTACTGCACGAGGCACGGAGGTTGCACAATCTTTGCCGTGAATGTGGTAAGCCGCTGTTAGTTCGCTACGACCTGGAAACGGCGGCGCGTTCGTTAACAAAGGAGTCGCTCCGGTCCCGGCGGGCGGATCTGTGGCGGTACCGGGAAGTTTTGCCTGTCGAAGACGACAACAACATTATTTCATTAGCCGAGGGTTGGACGCCGTTGCTGAGCGCTCCAAATTTAGGAAAACTAGTTGGAATCAACAAACTCTTCATCAAGGACGAATCGCAAAATCCGACGCAGAGTTTCAAAGCTCGTGGGATGTCGGCGGCGGTGTCGATGGCAAAGGAACTTGGCGCGCACAAGCTCGCGGTGCCGTCTGCAGGAAATGCAGCCGGAGCCCTGGCAGCTTACGCAGCTCGTGCCGGTCTCGAATGTTTCATCTTCATGCCGCGAGATACGCCGCGCGCAAATGTGATCGAGTGTGAACAGACAGGAGCGCACGTTACTTTGATGGATGGACTGATTACCGACTGCGGAGCAGAAGTGGGCAGACGAAAAGACGCAGAAGGATGGTTTGACGTTTCAACTCTGAAAGAACCCTATCGTGTCGAAGGTAAGAAAACGCTCGGATACGAGCTGGCCGAGCAACTCGATTGGACGCTGCCAGACGTCATCGTTTACCCGACCGGCGGCGGAACTGGATTGATCGGAATGTGGAAAGCATTTGATGAGATGGAACAGATGGGATGGATTGGTTCAAAGCGTCCACGAATGGTGACGGTACAGGCCAGCGGTTGCGCCCCGATCGTGCGCGCGTTTGAGGAAGGGAAGCGATTCGCTGAAGAATTTCAAAACGCCAGCACGGTGGCCTCGGGCCTGCGTGTGCCGCGGGCTATTGGAGACTTTCTAATTTTAGATGCGATAAGAGATTCACGTGGGACCGCCATCGCAGTAACGGATGAAGAGTTGATTGACGCGACTCGTGAGATAGGGGCCGCCGAAGGCGTGTTTTGCGCGCCCGAAGGCGCCGCCTGCTTGCCGGCTTTAAGAAAGATGTTGGAGGCGAATCAAGTTGAGACGGGGGAAACAGTCGTCTTATTCAACACGGGCGCAGGCGTGAAGTATTTGGAGGCTTTTAGCTAGAAATAAATTGGAGGCAGTAAGTGGTGAAGTACTTTTATTCTCTAACAGTTTTGATGTTTCTCCTCGCGTTTCCGGCCGTTGGTCAAACGACTCCGAGCGACGGGATGACCGAAAAAGAACGCGCTCAGTATGACGCCTTGCGCAGCAGTGGAAATACAGCGTTATACGATTTCGACTACGACAAGGCGCTCAAAGATTTCAAGGATCTCGATAGGTTGTTTCCGAGTCATCCTGT
Source organism: Pyrinomonadaceae bacterium (assembly GCA_041748795.1). Classification (GTDB taxonomy): domain Bacteria; phylum Acidobacteriota; class Blastocatellia; order Pyrinomonadales; family Pyrinomonadaceae; genus PSRF01. The sequence continues at coordinate 4,396 of JBGTCM010000037.1, read as the reverse complement.
TGGTCCACAGATGCTGGCTGCCAGAATTTGGGCCAAGACGCTTTTTGAATCGCGACGCTTACAGTCGTCCCTCTACAGCTCTGAAAGCTTTTATTCAAGCGGCGAGGATAAAGCGGATCCAAAGATCGTGAACGAGTTCCGCAGTTTGACGCGCGAAGCCCGGAGACGCTCTGAGGTTCGGCTCAAGCTGAACCCCAGGGACGTCGAGGCCCTCTATTGGCTCGGAGCTACCGAAGGATTAAAGGCCTCGTTTGAAGAGGCGGTTGAACGTCGCCACTTCGCCGCCCTTCGAAACGGAAATGACGCGGTAGACCACCACCGGGAAGTTCTGAAACTTGATCCGAATTACATCGACGCAGGCGTGACAATCGGGCTCTACGAATATGTCGTGGGCTCCTTACCGCTGCCGATCAAGATTGTTGCCGGCATCACAGGTTTTCGCGGTTCAAAGAAGCGTGGATTAGAGATGCTCGAGCGCGTCGCGAAAGAAGGCACATGGGCGAAGAACGACGCCGCCTCGCTTCTGATGATTCTTTACAATCGCGAGCAGCGTTACGCCGACGTCCTGCGACATGCGCGGGCCCAGAGCGCAGCTTATCCGCGCAACTACATCTTCAAGCTCGAATCAGCGAGCGCCCTGGTGGCACAGGCGGAAGTCGAACGCAAAGCCAAAAACAATGAAGCAGCCGCCAAAGCGGAACGGGAGGCGTTTGCCATTTTCGACGAGCTGCTACGAGACCGGTCAAGTGGCGTTTCCCGCATGCTTGATCTGATTCACTTTAAATACGGCGAGGCGTTGCTGACCGCTGGTGAAGGCGATAAAGCCGCGAAGGAGTTCATTGCTACCACGAAAACTGAACGAGCAGATCCCGCTTTGGTAACTATGGCCCATCTGAATGCCGCTCGGGCTCTCGACCTTGCCGGAAAACGTGACGACGCATTGTCACAATATCGTCAGGTGCTGACTCGACCGAATGTTTACGACGCCCACGAGGAAGCAAAGAAAGGATTGCGTGGACCGTTCAGAACAGAGAGCGCAAGGAACCACGGGGAAAACCCCAACACTCAGTAACCGACGTGTCAAGGAAGGCCGGTACCGATGCTAAGCCGTGATTCGGGGACGCCAGGTGAGAGCCGCCCAAGGCGACTTCTTCTTTGCCTTGATGGCGTGCCTCACGCCGTGATTAAAGGCGCCAAAGAAAGAGGATTGTTCGAAGCATTCGGTCCTCCTTCACGATTGCTCTCGCCCTTTCCTACCATGACGAATATCGCCCTCGCTGCGATGATGGGGGCGACCCCGCCACCGGGCTACGAGAGTCTCTACTTCGATACCGCTGCGAAAGAGTTACGTGGCGGAATTAAGAAGTACATCGGCGTCCGCACGGCCGACAAGATTCCTTCGTCGTACATGGACGAGCTCGACTATCAGGAGCCGCTGGCATTCGAGTTTCTGATTTATGTCGCGCCTGAAAAGATTTGGCGGGCGGACATGCGGCGCTTTCGCGATTGCTTTCGTGAAGCTCCGCAGAATCGTGATTACTTCGCCTTTCTCAAAGGCACCGATGGACTCCTTCACATTCGTGGTCCGCAGAGCCTGGCAGTTGCGCTTGAATCGCTCGACAAAATCCTGCGTGAGATTCAAACATTCTGCGGTAATGAAACTGAGATAGTGCTCTTCTCGGATCATGGGATGAATCTACGCGAAAATCATCGCGCTCCGTTAAAGGCACATCTTCAGCGACATGGATTCACCTTTCACAGCAGCCTGACAAACGCAAATCACAAGAGCGTGGCAATCCCGGCATTCGGCCTGTGCGGTTACGCCGCACTTTATTGCGGCAAGGAGGAGGCTGCCCCCGATTTGGCTGAAGCGCTGACGGAGCTCGAAGGCCTGGATTTCTCGCTCTACAGAGATGGGGAAGCTGCGATTGTTGTAAGCGGACCAGGTGGGCGCGCCCGCGTGGAGCGAAAAGTAAATGGTGGCGTCAAATATAGGTATGTCACCATTGATAACGATCCGCTGCAGCTTCTACCCGTCATCGCAGCCATGCGTGAAAAGGCCGAGGTAGATGAAGAAGGCTTTGTTTCCGATCACGCCTGGCTGGTCCAGACAGCCGAACATACGTATCCCGACGCGCCGGCCAATCTCTTCAAGTCGTTACACTCTGAGCGCGTCAAAAACACGGCCGATGTCTTGGTTAGCTTCCGGGATGGCTATTACTATGGTTGGTCACCTTTTGCCCGATTCGTTCGGCTGGCGGCCACACATGGCAACGCCCTGCAACCCAGCTCAAACGCCTTTCTAATGAGTACTCACCGAAGCCTTCCTGAATATGTCCGCGCGGACGATGCGGAATCGCTACTCAGAGCCTAGCGGTGTAATTTGGAGTGTGGCGGCTTGACGCCGCTTTTTGATTCGCCAGGTTTGAGATTGCCAACCAAAGGCGGCGTCGAGCCGCCGCAGTCCAAAATTCGATCCTCCATCCAGCCTTGACGCTCCTCTCACGCTACGCGTACAAACCTACTAATGCTGGAAACGAATCAGGAAACAGGGAACACTCTCGCCGTAGAAACTTTCGATCTAGTTCGCCGCTTTGGTGATTTCACGGCGGTAGATAGTCTCGACTTACGACTTCGTCGTGGAAGCTTCTTCGGCTTTCTTGGCCCAAACGGCGCCGGCAAGTCGACGACTATTAAGATGCTTACCGGTCTCCTGGCTCCGACAAGCGGCAAAATTCGCGTGCTCGATCGCGATATCGTGTCAGAGCCTCTTGAGGTTAAGCGCCGCATCGGCGTAGTGCCCGAAGATCTGAATCTCTTTGAACGACTAACGGGCGCGGAGATGTTGGCATTCACGGGCCGTATGTATGGTCTGGAGAAAAAGGAGATCGCCGAGCGAGCGCCCGAGCTTCTGAATCTGATGGAGCTACAAGGCGAACCGAAAAAGCTAATCGTCGAGTACTCGCATGGGATGAAGAAGAAGCTTTCTCTCGCTTGCGCTTTGATTCACCGGCCGGAAATTCTCTTTCTCGACGAACCCTTTGAAGGCGTCGACGCAATAGCCTCACGCACACTCAAGGATTTGTTATCCAGACTGACGCGACGCGGACTCACCGTGTTTCTGACTTCACACGTACTGGAAATCGTCGAGCGACTCTGCACCGATATCGCGATTATCGCGAAAGGCAAATTATTGGCAGCGGGTTCACTTGATGAACTAAAAAAAGGAATCCATGTAGACGGTGATGGCCAACACACGGGACCCGTTTCGCTTGAAGAGTATTTCATTCACATCGTCGGCGGCGCTCCGAGGACGGACGATGAGGAAGTGCTGCAGTGGCTGGGGTAACACCTCGGTGGCGCATTGGAATCATCCGCTTGGCGTCGCCCCAGAAGTTTAGCTAAACTTCGCTAAGAGCCACCTGAAAGGATATTTCAATGTTTAACGAAGAATTTGAGAAGAAAGCGGAGTTCATTATTGAGCAGCAAGCGCAGTTTGCGGCACGGATTGGGCAACTCGAAGAGATTGTTGTTCGTTTGGCGCAGGGGACGCTCGACCGTTTTGAAGCTACGGATAAGCGAATTGACGATGTGGATGAGAGGATTGCAGCACTGGTCGATTCACAAATTCACACAGAAGAGATTGTTAAAGAAACAGCGGAAAACATTAAAAACCTCACAGCCGTGGTCCATCGGTATTTTAGTGAAAGACGCAACGGAAAATCTGAGCGTTAGGTTCGGAAGAAACGCGACGATATGACGGCCACGATCGATGACCTCCAGCCAAAGCAGTTACTGGGATCGGGTCGCAACCGAGAAGCGATTCTCACATCCGCTACGTGTTGACTGGATCACGCATCGCCTGAGTCCTGACGCTAGAATCCTCGATTGCGGTTGCGGATACGGACGAACGCTGGCTCAACTCCAGCTCGCTGGTTATCACAACCTCACTGGTTTGGATTTTTCTGAGGGGATGCTCAGACGTTGCCGATCTGAAATACCCGACACCGCGGTCGTACGTAATGATGGCCAGTCGTTGCCGTTTAAGACGCACTCAGTTGATGCCGTATTACTCTTTGCTGTGCTGACTTGTATTCCGGTTGATGACGAGCAGCGCGCTTTAATGTTTGAAGTAGAACGAATTTTACGTCCCAATGGTCTGCTTTACGTCAGTGACCTGTTGATCAACGATGACCAGCGCAATCGTGAGCGGTATGAGAAGTATGCGGGAACCTATGGTGTATTCGCGTTGCCGGAGGGAGTAGTCGTTAGGCATCACACGCTCGACTGGATCAAGAAGATCACGATGGCATTTGAACAGCTGGAATTTCAGCCGTTTACAGTAACGACGATGAACGGCAATGCGTCCGCAGCCTTTCAGTATCTCGGCCGCAAA
>JBGTCM010000036.1:0-6200 GCA_041748795.1 Pyrinomonadaceae bacterium | reverse complement strand
CGCAACGCGGTTGCGTCAGTGGGATTGAAGACACCCGCAAAGCAGACGCAACCGCGTTGCGGTTGAAATACCCAATTGCTTCTTATCCCAGGGTAGCCGGCAAAGCCCGGCAACCCTGGGCTATAAGACGTAGCCCCGTTGGGGCATCAGCAAAGAACGTATTGAATCGCTGACGCACTGTCGATCACATCCAATTCGTCGATCACTTCCGGGTCTGAGATCATTGCGCCGTCGTTCAAGGTGCAAAAGGACGACCGTAGAACTCTTTGTATAGCCATCCCAGAACTCTGGCTTCCGCAGTACATAGAGTTTCAAGCCAGCAATTGATCAGGAATTCGTGCCGGCCGCGCGAAGTGGGAATCTTCTCAGCTTCCTTGACGATTGAGCCACCGCCCTGGAGATCGAGCTTATATGCATTAGCGGTTGCTTCGTTTGCCTTCGAGGCGGAATCAAGCGCGTTCAAGAGCTGGCTGATCCATGAATGCAGTGCTTGTTCGTTTGAGTTCTCAGCGAGCGCCTGAATAATGCCGATGGCTAGACGGTCCTCAGCTTGCCGAAAATCAAAAACTTGCTCGCCGGCCTTGCGGCCCTGTTCCTGTTTCCATTGGAAGACTTCCTCGACGTTGGGGTGCTTGATAATTGCGACACGCTGGTCAAAGTCCAGAAACCATTGAATAACGTCGGGAACAGAATCAGGATTGACGTTGCCGCGGGCGTCGCGCTGGAGCGGCGGGCTGTTTGGATCGCCGTCGTCTCGCACACCGTCACCATTGCCTTGTGCTGTCTCAGAAGTCGCCATTAACAGTCACTAATCACTCGTTTACCCGGTTCAATTTGAACTCAGCGACAACTTCGCCTACCACGTCTGCTCTCCTGTTGCGGACAGGGGAAAAAGCGTAACGCGCCACGGCCTCGAGTGATTCATCCTTAAGAATTCCCAGTTGTCTTAGTGACTCGATCACAACCGTAGGCCGAGCGCGGTGGTCGTCACCATCTTCAATCTTCAGCGCGAGTCCAAAACCCCTTGGCCACTCATCAGAGGGTAAAACGCCAACCGTGTAGACACCTTCTGCCCCGACTTTTGATATCAGCCGGCCCGGAGCAGCACGCATTATTTCAGTGTCCAGACGATCGGCCGTGCCGCCAATCAATTCCGGATAGGTCGTCATTGCCGAGACGATTCGCGCGCACGCGGTTTTAGTCTTTTCTTCAAATTCCGCAGGCGGTGCGACCAGACGCGCATACATCAAGGCCATCGCCTTAACTGTGATTCCAAAAACAGGAACGCCGCAACCGTCTGTGCCGACGGCAATGTCTTCAATGTCAATATCGGAAAATTCTGAAACCACGTTTCCGATAGCCAGTTGAACCGGGTTTTCGGGCCGGTCGTAGGTTTCTATCGGCGCGCCCAGGTGTAGGGCCAGGGCCAGCATCCCGGCATGCTTACCGGAGCAGTTGTTCTGGAGCACATTTGGCTGTTCGCCCTTTTCGTGGAGCAGCCGCGCGACTTCCGGACTAAACGGTTCATGCACACCACACTTCAGGGCGTCCGGTTTCAAACCAATCTTCTTGAGCATGGACGCGGCGACAGTTGTATGAATCGACTCGCCGCTGTGGGATCCGCACGCGAGAGCAATCTCTTTTTCATCAAAGCCAAAACGATCGGCAGCGCCGGAAACGATAAGTGGAATGGCCTGGTGGGGTTTGGCTGAGGATCGAAGATATGTGACCGTTTCCTTAGCCCCTATGTAGGCGACGATTTGTCCATCGGGATCCACGGCGACGATGTGGCCCCGATGCCGTGACTCTGTGATGCCACCGCGTTTGACTTCAACCAAAGGCTCCGCTGCCGGAACCTCTAGGTTGTTCGCAGACGGTTGTCTGGAAACCAGCATTCGTCTCACCGACCTCGCGATATAAATTGGGATGAACGGCCCCATGTTAGCACGACTTTGGAGTGCAGCGGCTTGACGCCGCTTTGTTCTTTCGGCAGAGCACAGCGACAGCCAACCGCAGTCGTCCGTGATCCAACCGAACCCAAAAGCGGCGTCGAGCCCCGCCGCATTCCAAAAGAAAAAGGCAGGAGCGTCTGCTCCTGCCAATTCAACCGTGCTGCCTGTGCCGTCAGCCTTTTGCGGTCCGCTTTGCACGTTTCGCGGGGTAGCTCAAGACTGTTAGTTTCACCGTACGCCGTCCGAAACGCATTGCTTCGCGCGAAGTAGGTATCCAGATATCAATTCGGCGGCCCTTGATCAATCCGCCGGTGTCAGCCACCAGGTATTCGCCTGAATATCCGGGGTAATCGAGACGCACGCGCGATCCCAAAGGTAGTACGCGTGGATCAGCTGCGATTAGACCTCGGCTAACCATCCGGCCACTCGCCGTCTTGCCTCTCAGACTGTAGGCGGTAGCAACATATTGGGTGGTCGGTCCCGCCGGCCGCGCCGTCTCTTTGGACGGGTCAGTGGCTGCCTCTGATTCAAACTTTCCCAATGCAGTGAGTTGGTTGTCCTTGGCTTGTTGTTCAGTTGAGTGAAAAGAAGAAAGAGGGGTTTCTGCGATTGAAGGTCTGGCTGAAAAGGCTATCAGACCAAAGAGGAACGCGCCCACTATTACGGCGCCTCTACCCAATGTAGGTTTCATTAGTCGGGTCTCCTGTCCGAGGTACGTTTCAGCGACGTGCGTGAGTCCGCTCCTGGCTATTTCTCCCCGTGCGGGGACCGTAGACTCAACCTCCGGCTCAAGGAGTTAATGGACAACGTCAGCCGGAGTGGGGGGCTTGCATCCTTGATGCATGCTCGCTGAAAACCAAATGTGTGGATAAGTGAAAAGCGGGGTATTTAACCCCGCTTGTCGGTCGGAGGCTAGCACACAGGTTTTGGAGTGTCCAGCAACGTGAAACAGAAAAGTCGCACAAAAACAGCTAAATGGTGAAATGCAAGGAGTTTGCAATGAACTGAAATACTTATGGAGCCTTTTTAGGTTGGCACTGTTCCTCGAAGCGTGATTATAGACTGTCTCGTTTAGAGTGGCACTTGTGCCCTCGCCCGCCGGACAAGTCCGGGCTCTAAACGACGCCGGAAATATCGTCGTCATATTGAGCCTTCGAGCTCGAGCCCTAAATAATTATGAGAAGTTTATCGGTTGGAAATTCCTTACACGGACAGCGCGAGGAAATTCTCGATGACATTTCGTCCGTGAGGGTGTTCGTCGTCGAAGAGCTCGGGATGAAACTGGACGCCAAAAAGCGGACGCTCGGCGTGATGCATCGCCTGGATAGGGCAGGTCTCATTGGAAGCAGCGCTAACGAAGCCCTTGGGAAGTTTCTTCACTTCGTCGAAGTGGGAATGCCAAACGTCGATTACAGAAGGCAGCCCCTTGAATATCCCTTTGCGATTTGTTTCTACCGGAAAGTATCCGCGTTCTCGCCTGGCTCCCTCGTAGCCTTCTCCGGGCTCGAGCCGGGCCATCAAGTCCACGGGCGCACCGTAAGCAATCGCGATTTGCTGGTGTCCACCACAAACTCCCAGCGTCGGTTGTTGCGCCTTCTTTATTACTTCAAAAACACCGGCGAGCGATTCCCTGGGGTATTGATCCCAGGGATGACTCTGGCCGCTCAGGATTATGTGAGAAGGCTTGAGCGACTTGATCCGTTTCATGGAAACAGCATGGAACGGTTCAGTCAGTATTTCCGCGCCTTCGGCGATCCGGCCAAGTGCGGCGCGCAATTCACGCGGACTCGCGCCCTGACCGTCGATTGTGTTGTCGACCAAATAAATGAGTGACGCAGGCATGTACTAAGGGTAAATGGAAACAAGAAGGGGGTAAAGCAGAACTATCGCGCGATCCTGTGTTGAGCTGTGGGTGGGAGTGGCGCCTGAGTCGCTTCTTCCTTAGGACCGAGTGCAAAGAGTTTGCCGTTGAACGCGCCGATGTAGATTCGACCATCCAAGACGGCTGGCGTGGCGTTGATATTTTCACCGATCTGCAACTCCCACAGACGCTGCCCGTCCTTGACGGAGAGCATGTACATCCATCCAGCCTTGTCGCCAAAGACCACACGCCCATCAACCACGGGAGCTGTGCCCCAGATTGGCGCGCGCACCAGATGTTGCCAAACGAGCTCGCCCTTGTCCGCTGTCAGGCAGTACATGATTCCGTTGTTTGAACCGATGTAAATCCGATCGTCGTAGACAATTGGGCTGGCCCAGAAGCCGCTGCGTTCTTTGAAGTTTCTGCTCAATCCACCGTCCGCTTTGAACTTCCAAATTTGCGCGCCGGTTATTTGATCGAAACTGTAGACGTAGCCATCTTCAGCGGCAGTATAAACACGTCCCTTTACCACCGCCGGCGTTGAATCGGAATCAGCGCCAATGCGTGATTTCCAGACCGTCGACCCGTCGCTCCGGTTAAGACAGTAAAGGTCGCCCTGTTCAGTGCCTACATAGATGCGGTCATTGACCACTGAACAACTGCCTTCCATCGAACCGAGACGCTCGGTTTTGTAAACCAGGGCCCCGTCTTCAAGGTTGAGGCAGTAAAAGAAACCATCTTCGCTCCCAAAATATAAACGCCCATCGATGGCCGCTACCGACCCATCTACTTCAAATCCCGTCTTGTATTTCCAGATCAGGGAGCCGTCATGTCTATTGAGGCAGTAAATATAATGGTCAAGACCACTGGCAATGATCCGATCACCAACAACTGTGGGAGTTGCTTTAAGGCTGTCCCCGGTCTTGAAACTCCAAATGAGCGTTCCTGTTTCCGTGTCGAAACAATAAAGGTAGCTGTCCGCTGAGCCGAAATAAACCCGCTTCCCGACAACGGAGGGTTGACCGGGCCAACTCGATCCGCCCCAGCCCAACTTATGCAAAGGTCCCGAAGTGCGCTTGGTTTCAAACTCCCAAAGGACCTCACTTGGTCGGTCGGACCATGGGCCGGCGCCGTAGAAGTTTCGCGATGGATTTCCCAGCCATGTATGAACGCTGGGAGGAGGAGGAGGAGGCGCTGGTTTGGTTTCGGCTATCGTTTCGGTAACGAGGTTCCCGCCGCAGGCGCTGAGTGATAACGAAAGAGTTACGAGAAGCGTTACGGCGAGCAGGCCCTTAAGAAGGCCGCCGCAGACAGCAAACGGGTTGTTGAGAGGAGAGTTCATCGAGGGGTTTCGTAGGCGAGCATTCCTGCCTGTCTGTATTAAATGAAGGGAGACCGATAATTCCAAACTGATCCTGGGCTAAAGACCGGCAAATTGCAAAGTCTGTCCTACTTCAGCCAATCGCCCGCATAAATTACTTCAGCACCACCAGTTATTACAACCTCGCCCTGCCCCTTTCCATCATCGTCTCGCCATTTAATTCTGGCGCGGCCACCTGGCATCAAGACGTTAATGTCTCTTTCCGTCTCGCTTTTTGTCATCGCGGCCACTGCGGCGGCACAGGAACAGGTCCCTGAAGCCATGGTTTCGCCTACGCCGCGTTCCCAGATCCGCAGCTCAATCGTTTCCCGATCCTGAACCCGAATAAACACCACGTTAGTGCGATCGGGAAACTGTTGGTGGTTTTCCAGGGTCTTCCCAACGCGCCGCCAATCGAGTGCTTCGAAGTCGTCGACGAAGATGCAGCAGATAGGATTACCCATCTGCAATGCTGTCACCTTAAATGTTTCACCATCTACATCCAGTTCATAGTCGACGACTTGCTCCAGCGGTGGCGAAGTCAGCATTGGAATTGACGCACTGTCAAACCTTGGCTGGCCCAGTTCTGAGTCAAACACATAGCGACCGGGTTGACTGTCATCAAGCAGCAGATAGCGTTTGATACCCGCGCGCGTGGTCAGACGCAATTCGGGCCCGCTCCAGATTTGTTTGTAGTAGAGATATGCAGCGGCGCATCGAGTGCCGTTACCAGACACGGATGCTTCACTGCCGTCAGGATTAAAAATGCGCACCTGAAAATCTGCGTCGGGTTTATCGCAGGGACTCACGACGGCAATTCCATCCGCACCCGCACCGTAGTGGCGATTGCAAATGCGCTGGGCAAACTCGCCCAACTCGGCAGACGCCGTCAAGCCGGCGAGCTCAGTCGACTCGATCACAATGTAGTCGTTGCCGAAACCGTGAAACTTAATGAACTTTGGAGGCATTTTTGATTAGGAGACTCCGCACTAGTTACAGAACCCAGCGGGGTAGCGCGGGATCCTTT
>JBGTCM010000035.1:0-2570 GCA_041748795.1 Pyrinomonadaceae bacterium | reverse complement strand
GCAATCATCGGACTTAGCAATATCCCAAAGAACGGGTAGAGAATACCGGCGGCAAGCGGCACACCCAGCGCGTTGTATAGGAACGCAAAGAAAAGATTCTGCTTGATGTTGCTCATTGTGGCACGGCTCAGTCGAATGGCCCGGACGATCCCACGCAGGTCTCCTTTAACCAGCGTAACGTCTGCACTTTGCATGGCGATATCGGTGCCTGTGCCCATCGCGATGCCAACATCTGCCTGGGCCAGTGCCGGCGCATCGTTGATGCCGTCGCCCGCCATCGCCACCCTGCGTCCTTCGCTCTGAAGGCGCTTGATGATTTCAGCTTTCTGGTTTGGTAACACCTCGGCAATCACATCGTCGAGGTCAAGAGTTCTGGCAACGGCATTCGCCGTAGCCCCGCTATCGCCTGTGACCATGATCACGCGAATTCCCTGTTGGTGCAGTTGCTTGATGGCTTCGGGTGTCGACTCCTTGATGGGATCGGCGACGCCGAGTAAGCCTGCAGAAAGCCCATCGACGGCGACAAACATTACCGTCTGGCCCTGCGCTCGCGGCTCGTCGGCCTGATGCAGAAGCTCTCGCGAGTCAACATTCAAGTCATCAAGCAGGCTCACGTTGCCGATGGCTACAACGTGGCCTTTGACCCGTCCAGTCACGCCTTTTCCCGTTATGGATTGGAAATCTTCAACCGCTGCAACTTCGAAACCCCGCTCACGAGCGCCGGCCACGATTGCCGAGGCCAGTGGGTGCTCACTGCCGCGTTCCAAACTTGCCGCGAGTCTCAACAAGTCTTGCTCGCTCCATTCGTTCGTTGGCAAAACGGTTACCAACTTAGGCTTTCCTTCAGTAAGCGTTCCTGTCTTGTCCACCACCACCGTGTCAACTTCACGCAGGACTTCGATCGCCTCAGCATTTCGAAACAGCACACCTATCTGCGCACCCTTGCCGGTCGCCACCATAATCGACATTGGCGTAGCCAGACCCAGGGCGCACGGGCACGCAATGATCAAAACCGCAACCGCGTTAATCAGGGCATACGCCATACGCGGCTCAGGTCCCACCGTGGCCCAAACCACGAAAGTAGCGACCGCAATCAGGATCACGGCGGGCACGAAGTATGCCGACACGCGATCGGCCAGCCTTTGTATCGGCGCACGGCTCCGCTGCGCCTCGGCCACCATCTGCACGATCTGGGCCAGCAACGTTTCTGCTCCGACGCGATCAGCCCGCATCACAAAGGTGCCGGTCCCATTTACTGTAGCTCCGATCAAACGGTCGCCCGGTCCCTTAACGACAGGAATTGGTTCACCGCTAATCATCGACTCATCAACCGTGCTGGTCCCGTCGACCAGGACGCCATCAACTGGAATCTTTTCGCCCGGGCGGACGCGCAGGTTGTCACCAACCTCGACGTCGTCTAAAGGCACATCATCCTCGACTCCGTCTGCGCGAACCTTGCGCGCGGTCTTGGGCGCCAGTCCAAGCAGAGACTTAATTGCTGCACTCGTTTGCCCTCGGGCTTTCAGTTCCAATACCTGGCCCAGCAACACCAGGGTTGTGATTACCGCAGCCGCTTCGAAGTAAACGGGAACTCCGCCGCCGTGCCCGCGAAACGAATGCGGAAAGGCGTCGGGAAACGCCGTCGCTACGACGCTGTAGACGTAAGCAACCGTGACACCGAGTCCAATAAGGGTGAACATGTTCAGACTGCGATTTACCAGCGACTGCCAGGCTCGGACAAAAAATGGCCAGCCGCCCCAAAGCACAACCGGTGTGGCCAAGCCCAACTGAATCAACGTCAATGCCTCGGCAGGAACCGTTTGCTGCAGCGGCTGGCCCGGAATCAAGTCGCTCATTCCGATCGCAAAAACCGGCAGCGTCAATGCAGCGCACAGCCAAAACCGTCTCTGCATGTCACGCAGCTCAGGGTTCTCTTCGTCATTCAGAGAAACGGTGCGCGACTCCAGGGCCATCCCGCAGATCGGACAACTTCCGGGCGAATCCCGCACGATCTCCGGATGCATGGGACACGTATATTCAGTTTTCGTTTGAGGCCGGGTGACGGCGAGCGGTTCCAGGGCCATGCCACACTTCGGACATGATCCGGGTTTGTTCTGACGCACCTCCGGGTGCATCGGGCAGGTGTAGGTGCTTCCCGGTTCCTCAGCTGGTTGGGTAACCTCTTTTGACTTCGTGCGTCCGATCCCGATGGGTTGCATCATTACGGGCGCTGCCGTTTTGTTGAGAAACCGCTCCGGGTCTTCACGAAACTTCTGCACACAGTGTGTGCTGCAAAAGTAATAGACAGTCCCTTCATACTCGTATGACCCTGCAGCAGACTTCGGTTCGACCGTCATTCCACAGACTGGATCTATTGACGCTCCTCGCCGGCTTTCGGGTTCGTTCGGTTGCTGCATCTTGGCTTTTCTTTCCCTTTGTGATTCTATCTCACGCCAGATTTCAAAAATCCCCCCGGAGGTTCTTGTCATGGCAAGAAAAATTCTCGGAGTAATCGTTGGCTATGTAGTGATGGCTTTACTTGTCTTTGTGACCTTCTCTGTTGCCTACCT
>JBGTCM010000034.1:0-2989 GCA_041748795.1 Pyrinomonadaceae bacterium | reverse complement strand
GTGTCGTAGTAACGAAACGCGAGCGGCATCTGAAAGTAGTGCGGAGAATGCTTGCCGTTAGGATATACAAAGTGGCCTTCACGAAACGCCCCGGTGCGTTTCAGAATCTGCATTACCGTTTCGGACGACGGAATCAGGTCTACCATTTTTCGCTCCAATACTCTTGATGAGTTATGAGTGATGAGTTATGAGAACAGCGAGGAGCTGGGCCTTCCCAACTCATCACTCATAACTCATCACTCATTACTTCTTTTTTCGCCGCACAGCATACATCAATCCTGCTGCCCTGCTCCATCACCGAGGGACTGCTGAATTTGTTCAGCCTGATCTTTTGGCAATGTAGGGGGTAAATCGTTTGGAGAAAACCACTGGGCCTTTTCTATTTCGTAGTTCAGTTGATTGGGATTTCCTACGGCCCGACAAAGAAAAACGATCTCAACCTGCCGCGGTTTTTTAAATGCTCGGACCAAAAAGAGTTCGATTTTCTCGATCTCGAGTCCCGCTTCCTCGCGTAATTCACGTCGCAATGCTTCTTCCGGCTGTTCACCTGATTCAATGTAACCCCCAGGAATTCCCCAACCCGTACCTGGCCGGAAGCGATGTTTGAGCAACAGTACGCGTCCCTGGTTGTCGCTGATGATGGCGCCGGCGGTTACCGAGAAGCGTGCATGAGTAAAACGCATGGTCAAACGTTTCAGCCCCGCAGGCGCTCGCCGCCAAATCCCTCCGAGTAGTTCATTAAGCATTTGCGTTCAGCATAACAAACTCCGCTGGCGACTGACATAATCCGCCGCGGTACGTGCCTTCTACTTAGTTCTACATTGTTTGTCCTTTGTGCTTTGTACTTTGATCAATGGACTTGGTTCCAAAGCCAAAATTAAAGTACAAAGTTCAAAGAACCAAGTTCAAGTTCTTCATTGACGCTATTGGCTCCCCTCGGTAAGATTCGCGTGCAATCATCCAACGACTAACGTGGAAAGCAATCAGCCGCTATGACAGCTCCTTCCGAAGCAGCCGAACAAGTTTCTTCCGCACCTGCAACTGCGCCGGTTCCCAAACGAATAACCAATGCGCAGACCGTCTGCAATGAGAAGAACGAAAAGGGCAAACTTTGTAACGGCCATTTGAAACAACTACGCACCGCCGGAGAGGCGTCCGAGGTCCACTTGCGCGGCGACGATGTGTTGTCCAAATGTCAGACTTGCGGAACGTATTACATGGGGCCACCTCTGGGTCACGTGCGAGATCCGAATAAACAGGTACGTTTTGTTGAAGCCGAGCTTACGGCACTGCTACAAGCGGCGGGCGGCACACTCCCGGTAATCAAGAAAGACGCGAGGGGCGTGTTTGTAATGGAGACGACAGGTCATGCACCAGCGCCGGCAAAGCCGGCCGCGGCTACGACTCCAGCGTCTACGGCAGCCCCTAAACCGGCAGCGCCTGCGGCTCCGAAACCTGCCGCGACCGCAGCCCCAAAGACTGCAGCACCCAAGGCCGGCGCTGCGCCCAATCGACAACTAAACAAGCGATACACGTACGCAGGTGTGGTGGACACAGGGCCCGTGGCAGGCGAGACCTTTGAACAGAAAGTCGCGCGCCTCAAGGCAGTATCAGCCGCAGCAAAGCAACGTGCTGACGAGGGTGGTGGTGAATCTGCTCCCGCAAGCGCAGATTCTGCACCCGCGTTGGAAGCCGTTCTCGAAGCGGCGATGGCACGTCCTGCCGAATCAGAGCCCGGAGTCGCCGCGCCAGCACCACCGGCGGCAACTTCATCCGACGCGACAATGAACAAGCCAACCGGACAGGCCGATCGGACGCTGATGATCAGATCGACTTATTGTGGAGTTGCGGATACAGGCCCGATCCCGGGCGAGACTTTCGAACAGAAGGTCGCACGCCTTGCTGCCGTCTCCGCAGCCGCCAAGCAGAGATCGGAAGGCTCCTAACTACCTTAACTCTTTCCTTGAACGCAAAGTTCGCGTCTGCGGCTTAGCTGCCCGATATGCGGAAGTGGCTACGCCCTTCCGTCAAGATTGTCTTCGATATGGGGCTTCGCCCCGGGTGTGGGGCCTAGCCCCCCAAACTTGAAAACCTACTTGCGGCGGGGCAGAGCCGCCGCCGCACATCGGGCGGCAAAGCCGCGACGAAAATGCGGTGCTTTGTTTCCTTTCCAGCGTAGTGACTAGCGTCAGCCTCACTCCAGAGCTGCCACGTGGCGTCCGCGCCGCGCTTCCACAAGCGTGTGAACAATAACCGCGACCACAATTATCGCCCCGCCAATCAAGGCCCACTGCGTGGGCCGCTCACCAAGTGCCAGGAAGACCCAAATTGGATTTAGTATCGGTTCGATATAGCCGACGATGCCCGCATCGAGCGAACGAACTCCGCGCGCCATCGCCACGGTAAACAGTGTGTAAGCCACACCAATCTGGACGACGCCCAGATAGAAAACAGCAAATGCATCGTAGCGGTTCAACCCGCCAATGACTTTCAGCCCCGCGGGCGCGGCGATCAACACCACTAGAAGATTTCCGTAGATAACTGACGACGCACGATTCACCGCACGCGACTTGGAATGCCTCAGCAGAAGGAAGTAACAGGCGAAGCAGAATCCTGATGCCAGCGCCAGCAGGTTGCCGGTGACATCCTGAGGCCGAAGCTTGCCGACAAAAAACAACGACATGCCGATCACGCAGGCCACTACGACGATCAGATCCCGGCGTCGAAACTTTTCCTTGTAGATGAGCGGCTCGAGAATGAGCAGGTAAACGGGCGCGGTGTATTGCAGGAAGATGGCATTGGCGGCGGTGGTTTGTTTGGTGGCGAGCACGAAAAGGAGAAGTAATGCCGCGTAGAGCACAGACGCCACCGCGGTGACGCGATTCAGACCAAAGCCTTCATGCCTTGTGAAAATAGCTACTGTGATGGCCGCGAGTAGTGACCGGCCAAAGGAAAGCTCCAGACCTGAGAGTGAGGTCCACTTGATGAA
>JBGTCM010000033.1:0-1791 GCA_041748795.1 Pyrinomonadaceae bacterium | reverse complement strand
AGGATGTCGCAGCCGCGCCCGAAAGTTTCAGTGACGGTCGCAAAAGCTTTTTCGACGCTGGCAGCATCGGACACATCGCACATGATCGGAAGAGCGTCTGTCTGAAACTGGCCGGCAATCTCGCGTGCAACCTGTTCCACCTGTTCCAGAGTGCGCGCGGCGATCGCCACGTTGGCCCCTTCATGCGCAAAGGCCAGGGCGATCGCGCGACCAATGCCGCGCCCACCGCCGGTGATCAGGGCAATACGATTATTTAGTTTCATAGGCTCAATCCGCAGATTCCGCAGATTTCACAGATTCAATTGACCGAACCTCAGGCACGTTCGGATGTCTTTTTTGAATCCGTGTAATCTGCGGATAGTCTTGAGTGCGATGCGTCATCGACCGGTAAACTTTGCCGGACGCTTCTCCAAAAAGGCGCGCACGCCCTCGGCGCCATCATGTGATTCGAAGCAACGCATCTGCGCTTCCGTCTCGTAACGTAACATTTCCTCAAGCTCAGCGGCCTGGCTCAGGTAGACCGCCTGTTTGGCTGCGCCGAGCGATATTGGAGGGGCGTCACAAAGTCGTCTGGCAAGTGCAATCGTCGCAGTTTCCAATTCGCTGGGTTCGACGACAAAATTGACGATACCCAGCCGCAAAGCTTCCTCAGCGTCTATCGCTTCACCCAGGAAAAACATTTCGCAGGCTTTGTTCGGCGTAACTAATCGAGGCAAGAAATAGGTTCCACCCCAATCCGGGTGCAAACCCACCTTCACGAATGATTGACTAAAACTTGCCGCTGTCGAAGCGATACGCAAATCGCAGGCGAGCGCCAGGTTGCACCCGGCGCCAGAGGCCGGGCCGTTAACGGCCGCGATTACAGGTTTAGTCATTTGCCGAATTGCAGTAATTACGCGCCGGGCTGACCCGAGCAGTCGGCCAAACTCTTCCTCGTCCTGTCGCTCGATGAGCTCCGCCATCGCGGTGACGTCGCCACCGGCGCAGAAGGCGCGCCCGGCGCCGGTGATCACCACTACGTGAGTACTCCGGTCACTGCCTGCAGCTTCAAGCGCCGCCCCCAGGTCGCGCCGCATGTGTCCAGCGAGAGCATTCAACTTCTCCGGCCGGTTGAGCGTGATTGTCGAGACGCCGGAATCTTCGGTGACGTTGATGTGTTCCATAAGATGGTGAATGGTGAATGGTAAATGGTAAATAGTTCAGAACCGGTGAAGACTAATGGTGAATGGTGAAACCGCATTGATGGCGATGACGTTGTCGTCAGTTTTAAACCATTTACCATTTACCATTCACTATTTACCTTTAAAGACTGGCTTGCGTTTGCTGACGTAAGCGTCCAGGCCTTCCTTAGCGTCTTCAGATTGAAAAAGCTGTTGTTGTAGTTCACGCTCTAATGCCAGCGCCGATTCAAACGGAATCTCAGCACCGGTTTGTACACTTCGCTTGATCCTGCCTACCGCGAGGGCTGCCTTGTTTGGAGTAGTGAACTGTCTCGCGTACGCCATTACCTGTTCCATAAAGTCGTCAGCCGTTGGGGCTTCGAATATGCGGTTCACAATTCCCAATTCCTGCCCGGTCTCGAAGTCAAAAAGCTGGCCCGTTGCCATCAGCTCAATAGCTTTCGATTTGCCAACAATCCTGGAGAGACGTTGCGTTCCACCGGTGCCCGGTAATACGCCAAGCGAAACTTCCGGTAGACCCATCTTGCCGGCGTCTTTACGCGCGATGAGCAGGTCGGCCGCCATCGCAACTTCCAAACCCCCGCCGACACAGTGACCGTTGATCGCGGCA
>JBGTCM010000032.1:0-2005 GCA_041748795.1 Pyrinomonadaceae bacterium | reverse complement strand
GCGCGGGCACCCATGCGTTCGAGGTTTCTCGCGTCAACCGGCGCGTCGGTCGCAATGACAACAATCACTGAGCCATCCGCGAGACCATTCAAGTCAGTTGTCAGCGACTCCTTGTTATTCCGCGGCCGCTCCGCGGAACGTAGTTCATCCTTCAGATAGTATTTACCGAGCTCACGTCCGACTGGCGCGCCGTTGATGTTGAGGATGCCGCCGAAGTTCGTTTGCACAAGCACACCGACAGTATACCCACCCAACGTTGCCGGCAGTTTTCGTGAAGACGTCCCAATCCCGCCCTTAAAACCAAAGGCTATCGTGCCTGTTCCGGCGCCGACCGAACCTTCTTCAACGTTTCCAGCTTTGGCGTTCTTTATTGCCGAAAGGACGTCTTCGCTCGTGATGTGGCGTCCGCGAATATCGTTTAGAAAACCATCGTTCGTTTCCGCAACCAAGGCATTAACAGATCGAACCTCTTCATTGCCCGGCTGGGCCAACACGTAGTCAAGCAAAGCGTCCGCAACGCGCGGCACGCTTAGAGTAGAGGTGAGGAGAATGGGAGTCTCGATTTCGCCAAGTTCTTTAACCTGGGTCGAGCCCATCAACTTTCCGAAGCCGTTGCCGACGAATATTGCTCCCGGCACCTTTTCGCGGAAAAGATTTCCGCCGTGCGGCAGGATAGCTGTAACGCCGGTGCGAATGTTTTCGCCACGAATGATCGTTCGGTGGCCAACCGTTACACCGGGTACATCAGTTATCGCATTGAGTGGTCCAACCGGCAAGATGCCCACTGTGATTCCCGCCTCACGCGCGCGCGGCCGATCGTCTCGTCGCTGAAGTAGAACAGACGTTCCTGTCTGTCTCTCTTTGTGCTCATGTTTGAGGGAGGACACAGAAGCGTTTCGGCTATAACGTCGGTGTCGTGCGGTGCTGGCCTTTGAAATCAGCAAAACCGACTGGGAACCCAATAGAATGTTTATGAGAATTACTCCTGCAATTCGCGTCGCTGGTGTTTTGAGACTGCGAGGAAGACGCTGCATGAGAGTTAGCTGGCGAAGAAGGCGATGAGCGCAGGGATGGTTAGCCAGAGCAATCCCTTAACCAGGAAAAAGAGAAACCCCCAAATACCAAGTCTCTTAATCCAGTTTTTCATTGTTGATGATCTCATTGTCGAGGTCTGGTTCATGACGTTTCGATGAAACAAAGATCTCGCAGGCTTAGCGACAAAGATTTACATCACTCACGCCCGAACTGCAAATGGAGAGTAGGGCTGACATTCTGTGACACGCGGGCGCGTAGTTCAGAGTTCAACCTTCAGGTTGTGGTTCGGCGAGGAACACGCAAGCTAAAGCTTGAACTCTGAATTACCGCCCTCAATATGACAGGCCCCCGCTACGGGTCGGTGAAGATCAAGCGTGCCCCCAGCTGAATTACTATTTGAGCAAAACTGATGTTATCGTTGAATTCCTGTTTTGCACAGAGGTACGATCCACGATACACACGAAGGAACACTAAAGCACATTTCGTATTTGTTCGTGTGTTTCGTGGATCGTCTTATTGAGTTTTTGAGGTCTTCTTCAAATAGTGAAGTCACTGATCATTCACGGACATTTTTACCAGCCGCCCCGAGAGAACCCCTGGACCTTCGCGGTTGATGAGGAGCCGAGTGCGGCTCCGTTTCACGATTGGAACCAGCGGGTGACGGCCGAATGCTACCAGCCAAACAGCCAGGTCCGAATCACTGACGAGAATGGTATTGAGAAACTGGTTAACAACTACGGAAATATTAATTTTGACTTTGGTCCAACACTGCTTTCGTGGCTGGAGCATGCAGCTCCGGAAACTTACGCGCGGATCATCGCGGCCGATGTGGAAAGCGCGCGCCACCATAGCGGTCATGGCAACGCAATCGCGCAAGCTTACAGTCACGCAATCCTGCCGTTGTGTAATGAACGTGATTTGCGCACGCAAGTGCGTTGGGGCTTAGCTGATTTTCGCCACAGGTTTAAGC
>JBGTCM010000031.1:0-5857 GCA_041748795.1 Pyrinomonadaceae bacterium | reverse complement strand
GAGCGCAGAGGGCGCTTTAAGAAACAGCAGTGGCTCGTCGGGCATCTTGTTTCCCAGTTCTGCCGCATGCTCGCGGTAGTTGCGTCCGACGCAGACAATCTTTGAGGGCACGACCGGGACGAGGAAATTAACGTCGCCAATGGGGATTCCTTTTTCGGTGCGTGGATCAAAGGCTTCAATAGCTTCGCCATCAGCCAACGGAAGGACGAGATCGTCCTCAAGCAAACCAAAGCGTGGCTTATAGATTTCAGTGTTGGTGAAGCGACAGATTCTCATCTTAGTAGGACAGACATTCCTGTCTGTCGGTCTTGGGCAAGGAGTTCGGTATAGGCAACCTGAATTGCTGACTTCATTTTTTAGAACGCCAGACAGACAGGAATGTCTGTCCTACGGCACCGTCTCGGAAACCACTTCCGACGGCTCGCTGACATTACCGGCACGATCTACTGCCGTAACGTAGTAATAATACTTCGTTCCCGATTCCACCTTCTCATCCTGGAAAGTTGTCCTGTCCAGCGGTTCGGCACTAAGTTTCGTCCACTGGTCCTTCGGTAGATTCGGATCAGTTGAGCGATAGATGTTGTAACCCGCGATGTCGGGTTCCGGGTTAGCCGGGAAGAACAACGACAGCCGGCCAGGAGCTGCCGCGACCGTGATGGAAGTCGGCGCTGATGGCCTGAATGTATCAATTGGAGAAATAGTGATAGCGTTTGAATTCAAACTCTCAACCTGGCCGCCCTCAGTTCCCAGCGAGACCGCGCGCACAAAATACCGATACTTGTTTCCGAATTTGATATTCTTGTCGCTATATTGCGTGCCCGAGACGAGTTGACTATTTAGCGGCGCCCCGCCGGAGTCGCCTTCCGAATCTTCGCTTCTGTAAACGTTATAGCCGAGTAAATTCACTGGCGTGGAACCGTCGATATTTGCAGCCGGAGGTTGCCACGAGATTGTGATCGCGTCCTCGCTTACTTCATTTCCAGTTGTGATCACCGTCGGCGCCTGCGCGACTTTCGCCGCTGGCTCGAGCAGAAGGAAGTTTGAAAAAGCGGCGCGCTGTCCCGCTGCGTTTACATAACGAACGCCGTAACGCAGACGCGCAGGCTCACCGGCAAGCTCCAGCGTGTCTATGTAGGTCAGCACATCGACTGCGTTTTGTATTTGAACGTAGTCAACCGATCCAACCAACGTCGACCTGGTAGCAAATTCTTCCTCAGTCAACGGCAACGGCGCGCGCGGCTTTTCCGCCAAACGATAAACGTCGATACGCCTGATACTTTGTACGCTGCCGTCCGGTGCATTTCGTAAAGGCGCCGGCCAGCTCAGGATGACCTGGTTTCCTCTCTGGACTCCGGAAAGAAATTCAGTCCGCTGTTGCACGCGCTCTGTAGGAGGTAAAGGTGGGCGCCGCTTCCCGCAAGCCATTAGGCAAAGGGCAGAGGGCAGAAGGCAGAAGAAAAGAATTAACCCTCGCCAGTCGGCTGGAACAAAAGAGTCCACACGCGCCTCGGGGCAATGGTGATTTAGCTGCCTACTGTTCTTCACAGAATATACCGGCTGAGGTCCTGATCTTTGACAGTCTCTGCCAGCATGGCGTCGACATAGACGGCATCGATGCGTTGGTTCTTTGGTTCCAGGTCCGGCCCTTCGAAACTTATTTCTTCAAGAAGCTTTTCCATGATGGTTTGCAGTCTGCGGGCACCGATGTTTTCAGTGTGCTCATTCACCTTCGCGGCAAAGTTTGCAATCGCATCAATTGCATCGTCAGTAAACTCGAGTATCACATCCTCGGTGGCCATCATCGCCTGGTATTGTTTGATCAAGGCGTTCTTGGGTTCTGTGAGAATGCGTTTGAAATCATCGACCGTCAACGATTCCAATTCCACGCGAATTGGGAAGCGCCCCTGCAGCTCAGGAATAAGATCGGATGGTTTGGAAACGTGGAACGCTCCCGCGGCTATGAAGAGAATGTGGTCCGTTCGGACCATGCCGTAACGTGAGTTGACCGTAGTGCCTTCGACGATCGGAAGGATGTCTCGCTGCACTCCTTCGCGGGAAACATCTGGTCCATGTCCTGACTCTCGTCCGGCAATCTTGTCAATTTCGTCGAGAAAAATAATTCCGGAAGCTTCGACTCGTTCGATGGCGGCGCGCGCCACCTGGTCCATGTCAATCAGCCGCTCTTCCTCCTCGGCCATGAGGTGCTCCATCGCTTCCTCTACGGTCATCTTTCTCTGCTTCGTGCGACCCTGAAACATGTTCCCCAACATGTCTTTCATGTTGATGCCCATTTCCTCGACGCCTTGAGGTCCGGCCAGCTCAATTACCGGAAAATTCTTTTCGCGAATTTCGAGTTCAATCATTCGATTGTCGAGCTTGCCGCTGCGCAACTGCGTTCGCAACTTTTCCCGGGTGCGCTGAAACTGCTCATCACGCGTGCCCGCGTCAGTCGTTTCACCAACAGGGTGTTGGGAGTTTTCGTCATCAGGAGCCGCAGCATCAAAGTCATAAAAACTCGACGAAGAACGCGGAGCCGGCAAGAGGAGATCCAGAATACGCTCCTCAACATTCAACTCAGCCTTTTCCGCCACCTCATCAATCTTTTCCTGACGTGTCATGTCCACTGAGATCTCAGTCAGGTCGCGAATCATGCTTTCCACATCGCGGCCTACGTAACCGACCTCAGTAAACTTTGACGCTTCGACTTTAAGGAATGGCGAATCGGACATGCGCGCCAGCCGCCGGGCGATTTCAGTTTTACCGACGCCCGTAGAGCCGATCATGATGATGTTTTTTGGCATCACGTCGACTGCCATATCGGGTGAGAGCTTTTGCCGGCGAATGCGATTACGCAAAGCGACAGCAACGGCCCGCTTCGCATTGCGCTGACCCACAACGTGCTTGTCGAGCTCGGCAACGATCTGACGAGGCGTCATGTCGTCGAGCTGAAGTCCTTCGTCAACTTCGCCTTCCAGGTAGATAACCATTTCCTTCAGATGATTCTCCGAAGTAGGACAGACATTCCTGTCTGTCTAACTTTCAATACAGGCCTGTCAATTCCGTACGAGCCAGCGAACCCAATCTTCGACAGAGAGGAATGTCTGTCCTACCCAATTCACAATTCTTCCACTACGATGTTCTGGTTCGAATAAATGCAAATGTCGCCTGCGATTTTCAAGCCTTCCACGGCGATGTCGCGCGCCGACAGGTTTGTATGTTTAGCCAGGGCACGTGCCGCGGCCAGTGCATACGAGCCACCCGAACCAATAGCCAGCACGCCATCGTCAGGCGCAATAACATCGCCGTTTCCTGACAAGAGAAAAGAAGTCTTTTTGTCGGCGACAACCAGGAGTGCTTCAAGGTGACGAAGTATCTTGTCGGTGCGCCATTCCTTGCTGAGTTCTATAGACGCTCGCTCGAGGTTGCCATGATACTGTTCGAGTTTGCTTTCGAAGCGCGTCAGGAGTGAAAAAGCATCGGCGGTGGCTCCTGCGAATCCAGCCAGAATACTATCGTTATAAAGCCTGCGAACCTTTTTGGCGCTCGATTTCATGATCGTTTCGCCGAGCGTTACCTGACCATCGCCCGCTAGTGCAACGTGATCATCTTTACGGACAAGCAGCACGGTCGTGCTGCGAATGTAGGGAGGTTCGCTTCTCATTTTTGGATGGTGTCACTATAGGAATTCGCTGGAAGGCAAGTCAAGGCGAGGTCTTGAACTGCCACGAGAAAACGCGGAAACCTTGTTCTCAGTCGGCAACAGAACCGTTGCCACCTCTCAGGTCGGGAAGGAGGGCTTGCCCCCGCTCTTCGGCGCGCATGTCGAACGATGCAAGAAACCGAATACGACAAACAAGGGTAACTGAGACACTACTTAGGTTCACGCACTCGGTTACTTAACAAAGAGCGGGGGCAAGCCCACCTTCCCGACCTGAGAGGTAGCAGAGGCTCTTTTCGAAACCAGATCGAAAGTGTCGCCAGTTGACTACGTTTATCCCGTCCGCGGGGAAGATACTGTTCGATTTTTGCGCTATCATGGCAAGCGCATGAGCTACAGAAATCAGACTGCCAATCTAGACGCGCGTTACGACAACACCCACCGGCCGCGCATCGGTATCACGATGCGGTTGGAACTAACAACGAACCGCTTCTATCTAGGTCGAGATTACAGTGAAGCCGTGGAAGCTGAGGGCGGTGTGCCCATTCACATCAGTCTAATTCCGAACCGCGATTACATCTCAGCCACACTTGATCAGCTTGATGGAATCCTCCTGCCGGGAAGTGACTCCGATGTGGATCCGCTT
This sequence comes from Pyrinomonadaceae bacterium, assembly GCA_041748795.1. Lineage (GTDB taxonomy): Bacteria > Acidobacteriota > Blastocatellia > Pyrinomonadales > Pyrinomonadaceae > PSRF01. The sequence continues at coordinate 1,553 of JBGTCM010000031.1, read as the reverse complement.
CGGTATGGGGCCGAGCCGCATCGCAGACTGGGTAGCGTTGTGCCTATCAAGGATGAAACTGATCTGCTGGTGCTTGAGGAAGTCGAGAAGAGAAACCTGCCGCTCTTTGCGATCTGCTTTGGATTGCAAATATTAAATGTCTCCCGCGGCGGGACTCTGATCCAGGACCTCCAATCACAGCTACCAAAGTCGATAAAGCATGAACAGGGCGTGCCGCGAGATCGCGCTTCGCATCGGGTCAAGTTAGGGGAGGGAAGCCTGCTCTCGACACTTGCGCAGTCTGAAACTGCCATGGTCAATAGTCATCACCATCAGGGATTGGAAAATGTGGGAGCGAATTTAGTTGAAACGGCGTGGGCGGCTGATGGTTTAGCCGAGGCTGTCGAGGATCCACGTCCCGAGCGTTTTGTTTTAGGCGTGCAGTGGCACCCGGAACTGGGATGGAGAGAGGATCGTTTATCGCAGATGTTGTTCGCTCGGTTCATTTCTGCTGCACGTGACAGGCGGCAAAGTGTCAATGAGGAAGCCGGTAATCTTTCGTATGCGGAGTCGGGACAATCGTGACGCCGCAACCCCACAGCTTTGCCGAATTACAATTAAGGGATCAGGTTGCGGTAGTCACCGGGGGTTCTCGCGGCATCGGTCGCGCGACGGCTCAACTTCTCGGTGATCTGGGCGCGAATATTGTCGTCAATTACGTTAACAATGCTGAAGCTGCCGGTGAGGTCGTGAATGACCTTCAAAGCAAGGGAGTCGAATCATTTGCCTTCAAAGCAGACGTCGCCAACCTCGCTGAGTCTCGTCAACTAATCCAGGCTACTATCGAACGTTTCCATCGCATCGATATTCTTGTGTGCGCCGCAGGCATTTGGGAAGGCGCACCAGTTGATGAAATGACGGAAGAACTGTGGGACCGGACCTTAAACATAAACCTTAAGGGTAGCTGGGCCGTCTGCCGTGCAGCGACTGCCGTGATGAAACAACAACAGTCAGGCAAGATTGTAATCGTAAGTTCGACTGCCGGTCAGAGAGGGGAAGCGGGATACTCAAATTATGCTGCATCCAAGGGTGGCCAAATCTCATTTGTGAAATCGCTGGCAGCAGAATTGGCTGAATGGAAGATCAGAGTAAACGCGGTGGCGCCCGGCTGGGTGGATACGGAGATGACCGAGGTAGCCCTGGGAGACCGGCAACAGAGACAAGAGATCACCCGCATTATCCCCACGGGTTCGATTGCGAGTGCTGAAGAGATCGCCGGGCCGATAGTGTTCCTGTGTACGGAGTGGGCGCGTCAAATAAACGGTGAAGTGCTAAATGTGAACGGCGGGTCGGTGCTCTGTGGTTAATAGCTAAGGCAATACATGAAGAATTGAAAGGGGCGGTGCGGTCGGGGCAGTAGCCCGACCGTTAGGGAGGGCGCAGTTTGACGCGCCGCCAGCGCCCTCCCTAACGGTCGGGCTACTGCCCCGAAGTCGGCGAGCCAAAGCTTGCACCTTAACTGCATCAATGGGATTTAGAATTGAAGCCTCGAACAAATATCAGACTCGGAGTTG